>NZ_JBXMTI010000124.1:0-31883 GCF_057083605.1 Candidatus Villigracilis sp.
TATCGCTCGCGGCTACTCAACCACCGAATATATTTGAAATAAAAACAGACGCGAAATAACGTCCGTTTTTATTTCAGTCAAATTTCATGACATTTGTTACAGAACAAAAAAGTGGATTGGTTGTAGAATAATTTTGTCATTGGAGACCGAATGGCTGTCAGGGGAATATGCCAGGCTCGCTACCCAAGATTTGACACACATCAAATTTAGGAGACCAAATGACTGCTACACACCCACCCGAACCATTTCGAATCAAAGTTGTTGAATCCATTCACCTGCCTTTGCGCGAAGAACGCGAAGCGGCACTCAAGGAAGCGGGCTATAACCTCTTCCTGATGAAAGCCGAAGACATCTTCATTGACCTGCTGACCGACTCAGGCACAGGGGCGATGAGTCAGGAACAATGGGCGGCCATCATGCGCGGCGACGAGTCGTATGCGGGGGCGCGTTCATATCATCGCCTCAAGAATGCTGTCGAGGATATTTTCGGTTTCAAGTATTTCGTCCCAACCCATCAGGGGCGCGCCGCTGAAAATATTCTGGCCGCCTGTCTCGTGAAGCCCGGGCAATATATTCCAAGCAACATGCACTTCGACACCACGGATGCCAACATCCGCGCGCGGGGCGGAAAGCCCGCCAACCTCGTGATTGATGAAGCCTTCGACCCCGAGAATCCACATCCGTTCAAAGGCAACATGGATATCAACAAACTCAAAGCTTTCGTCGAAATGTATGGGCATGAGAAAATTCCCTTCGGGATGATGACAGTTACAAACAACGCAGGAGGCGGTCAACCCGTTTCGATGGAAAATCTCAAAGCGGTTGCGGATGTCTACCACGGGAGCGGGATCCCGTTCTTTATCGACGCTGCACGCTACGCCGAAAACTGCTTCTTCATCAAACAGCGGGAGCCTGGCTATAGGCAGAAGTGCGTCAAAGAGATCGCGCATGAAATGTTTGCCCTGGCAGACGGGATGTGCATGTCGGCCAAGAAGGATGCGATCGTCAACATTGGCGGCCTGTTATGCTTGAATGACGAAAAACTTTTTGACGACATCAAAAATGAATTGATCCTGCGCGAAGGCTTCCCCACCTACGGCGGACTCGCTGGTCGCGACCTGGATGCAATGGCTGTCGGTTTATACGAAGGTTTGGACGAAGATTATCTGGCGTATCGTTTGGGGCAAACGGCTTATCTGGCTGCGCGAATTAACGAAGCAGATATTCCCACCATCCAACCCGCTGGCGGACACGGAGTTTATATCAACGCTGGCGCGATCCTTCCGCATATTCCGAATTACGAATTTCCAGCTCAGGCTTTGGCCGTGGAACTCTATCGCGAAGGCGGCATTCGCGGTGTGGAGATTGGCTCGGTCATGTTTGCTTGCCTCGACCCTGATACGAATCAATGGCATTACCCCAAACTTGAACTCCTGCGTCTTGCCATCCCGAGGCGCACATACACACAAAGCCATCTCGATTACGTGGCGGAATCGCTCGCTAAAATCAAATCCCGTGCTGATAAAATACAGGGGTATAAATTCACCTACGCACCCGAACTGCTAAGGCACTTTACCGCTAGATTCGAACCGTTATAGTCTTCGTGCTGAGCGGAGCGAGACCATGCTCTCTGGTCGAACGTAGTCGAAGCGCAATGTATACTCGAAGGGCGAGATTTAACATAAACTCGCCCTTCGACTGCATTCCTCGCTGTCGCTCGTCACTCCGCTCAGGACGAAATTTATTATTGAAAGCGAGTATTTCATGACTGAAGAAAGCAACCTCTATTACGCAGACTACCTCGAACTCGACAAAATTCTTGGAAGCCAGCATCCAAAAAGTTCCACTAAAACAGATGAAATGCTGTTCATCGTCATCCATCAGGCTTATGAGCTGTGGTTCAAGCAGATCATCCATGAGTTGGATGCGGTGCGGGAAATCTTTTCCACAGATAACGTCAACGACAACGCAGGCGAGATGAGCATTGCCGTCCACAAGTTGAAGCGGGTGGTCAAAATTCTGGAGGTGCTGAATCAGCAGGTCAACGTGCTCGAGACGATGACGCCGATGGATTTCCTTGAATTTCGCAATCTGCTCCTGCCATCTTCAGGATTTCAAAGCCTGCAATTCCGCATCATCGAGGCCAAGCTCGGCTTGAAAATGGACCAGCGATACAAAGCCAGTTATTACAAGAACACGCGCCCGGGTGGATTCAGCCAACAGGATTACGAGAGCATTAATCAGGTCGAGAAAGAGGCGACACTCAAGGGGTTGATCATCAAATGGGCAGAGCGGACTCCCTTCTTCGATGAGTCGCTTTGGAAGAAATATCAGCCGCTTTATCCCGTTGAAAATGGAACGCAAAAATTCTGGGGTGATTACAAACAGATCTATCAAAACAGTCTCTCTGGTGTCGAGCTGCGACAGATGGAGGAACTGGAACGCGTCTTCTACAAAGAAGGGTCGGGTGAATTTTCAGTAGATGCAATGAAGGCGGTTCTGTTCATCATGCTCTATCGCAACCTGCCTATCTTTCAAACTCCATTTGATCTGCTGACCACGCTGATCGACATCGACGAATTGCTCTCGCAATGGCGCTACAAACATATGCTCATGGCGCGCCGCATGATCGGTATGCGCGTGGGCACAGGCGGCACCAGCGGGGCGGGCTACCTTGAAGGCGCACTGCGGCAGCATTACATTTTCAAAGAGTTGACTGAGATCACCACATTCCTGATCGAACGCAGCAAATTGCCCAAGCTGCCGAACGCGGTCAAAGAGAAAATGAGTTTCAATGTTTAATCAAAAAGGTCACGCAGGCGCGTGACCTTTTTGAATATCACTTTATGAGGGGGTTTATTCTGTATATTGCGGAAGTTCCGGGAGAGAACCCAAATACATCCAGATCGCTTTTAATTCATCATCATAAAAGTAACGATAATCCTCCCACGGCATCAAATGCGGATCCAATTCATGTCCTGTGGGGGTTGCCCCTGTGCGAATCGTGTTGATGAAGTCTTGCTCCGTCCAGGCGGCGAGTTCACCGCCCGGGGTTAAGTTCGGGGATATTTTCGTGATCGTCGGGTCGGGGAATGGGCCGCCATTCAACTCTGGGCCATGACATAAACGGCAGTCGTTCGTGTTCACCATATATTCACCATACTCAATACTCGCGCCTGCTACTGGCGCAGCAACATGAGTTTCGTGACTCACTACTTCAACTGGTAGGGAAGGAAGCACGCCCAGCACAAACAACACCTTCGCCAAAGGTGTGAATTTTTCTCCTGCCGACTTGTGATCCACCGGCGGGACAGTTTTGATGTAGGCAATGATGGCGGCCAGGTCTTCATCGCTCAAGTTTGCCGTGGATACAACAGCGGGCATGAAGATTGGCTTGCCATCTGAATCAATGCCATGCCGAATAGCGCCGACGTAATCCTCGGTTGTATAGCTGCTTCCAATTCCACCTTCGCCCATGGTTAGGTTGGCTGAGTCGATAGTCCCCAGCGGGCCAGCGCTAAACCAATTTTCTATCCCACTCAAGTCCGGGCCATGACATCCCTGGCACAACGACTCGGCGCGATGCCTGCCAAACTCAAGGCTTGCTTCATCTGTGGGCAGGACAAGGTCCGATGGGGGAAAATCATAGGTTTTGTTCAGGCGGGAATTCCCAACAAGGAACAATGTTACACCAGCAACAAGAACCAATCCTAACAAAGAGCCTACCACGATACCGATCCACTTAAGTACCTGTTTCATTTCTAAACTCCTTTGTTGATAAAATAAAATTAAATTTCGCGCCCATGATACATCAATTTTTTTGGAAAAAACAGAAAATAATCAATGCAAAATGATTGCGCTTTTAAAAGAAGTTTGAATTAAAAAAATACCTCATCGTCTTTCTGATTTTCGTATCATCAGTTTTAGCCCCGACCAGACCTCGCTCACCGCACAGACTTTGATATCCACAAAGCCAAGCGGCAATACAATTTCACGAATAACATCTTCGGTAATATCCGTTGGAACTTTCGAAGCTTTCTTCGGCCATGAGACCCATACAAACCCGTCCTGTTTCAATTCATTTCGCAATTTGGAAAGTGTTGTATCCAGAAACGCGCTCTCTGTTGCAAATACGTGGGCGGCTTCGACGGGCTTGCCTGCCTTCGTCACCAACGATACGCCCTCAGGAAGCTCACCAAGCCATGATCTGTATTCCTTCGGCGCATGGATGGTCAATAATTTCAGCGGAGGTTTGAGTCCGAGTTTCTTTGCAAGCGGAGTTTCAGAATATCCAGTGAGAGCCATATAGGAAATTATACTGAAAATAAAAAATAATGGCGGCTCTGTGGCCGCCATTTGATTCGATCAATTTATTCATATCGTTATGTTTGCGAAAGTCTCACCGAAGATCAGGCCGCGCACATGATCCGACGACAGGAACGAGTGAGGGAATCCCAAGTCAATGGGGCTGGCTTCATCCAATCTCTTGAGTTGATCGGCCGTCAATTCGAAATCAAGGCAGCCGAGATTATCTTTCAAATGTTTTTCGCTGCGCGCGCCGAGGATCGGGATGATGCGAGCGGGTCTCTGCCGCACCCAATTGACTGCGACTTGCGAAGGTGTTTGCCCAATTTCCTTCGCAACATCCATCAACACAGATGCAATGCCTTTAATTCTCTCGTTCGTATCTTTTGAGCGTTTAGGTTCATCGGAAGAGGAGTTGTATTTTCCGGTCAACTCACCACCTTCCAGAATCCCCCAGGCAAGATAGGAAACATCCATCGCCTGCGTCATCGGGATAATGTCCCGTTCAGGGGCGCGGCTGGCAAGGCTATATTCACCCTGGTATGCAACGAAGCGGGACCAGCCCCTCAAATCTGCCAGCATATTCGCCTGCGACACAACCCAGGCTGGTGTATCTGATATGCCCACATACAAAACCTTGCCCGCACGCACGAGATCATCCAGCGCACGCATGACCTCCTCCACCGGAGTCATCCCATCCCACATGTGAAGATACAACAAGTCGATCACATCCGTGCCCAGTCTCTGCAAACTCCCTTCAACAGAACGCATCATGTTCTTGCGATGGTTGCCGCCAAAATTCGGGTCAGCTTTGCGTTCATTGAGCGTATACTTGGTCGCAATAACAAAGTGATCGCGGTCTTCCTTGATAAACTCGCCGATGTACTTTTCGCTGGTGCCGTTGGTGTAATTATTGGATGTATCAATAAAGTTACCGCCAGCCTCCGCAAACAGATCGAACATCTTTCGGCTTTCAGCTTTCACTGCTCCCCACCCCCAATCATTGCCGAAGGTCATTGTGCCAAGACAGAGTTCAGAAACACGTAATCCGCTTTTACCAAGTAATCTGTAACGCATGAACATCTCCTATCCTTTTTTCCACAACCTGGGCAAAGGCTCGATCTTTTCCCAACCTTTGCCTTGTTGAACGGTTTCCACATGTAGATCGGTGAAATAGGTGTCCAACACGGCGGCGCGTTCCTGCGCCAAAGGCGGGTGGCAATAATCCTCTTCTTCCCATACAGCGACACCCCGTTCCTGCGGATCGAGACGCGCATGGTCGAGCCCGTATTGCAGTGCCTGGCCAAATGGTTTCATCTTCTGGATCTCGCCGCTATCTAGTCGGCTGCGTAATTCAGCGAGCAGATCTTCATGATATTTTGCCTTCACTAGATAATACGCCATGGGTTCTCCTATCTTTTTTCAACCGCTACTTGAAGTTCAGTAACATACTGATTTGAATCCTGCGCGAGGTAAGTTGGCGGCAGGTCAAAGGTCAAACCGTGCGCGCCATAGTGAAGATAAACCTCCCGGATCGGTCCTGCTATTTGATAATGGTTGGCTTCCATCCAACCAGATAGCGCGTTATACGCCTGATACAGAGTCGCATAACTTCCTGAATGAACGACACAGGCTACATTCGAAATCCGCGGGAACTCACGGACATGAACGGTATCTGTTCCTGGAATGGCAAAGGCAAGCGGGACAGCAACCTCAGCATCAATATCAGTTTCGCGATATTCAGCGTCGTGATAGATCGTGAATGGAGGTTTATCTGCGCGTGCCTTATCAAAGCGCATCACATACATTTCCAATTCGTCGAACATGGTTGTGATACGGTCATCATCTTCGGCGACCTCTCGATAAACGGCAGCTAGCTCTGCGCCAACATCGCGCAAGATCACATCATACATTGCACGATCTTCCTTTCCATTCAACTGGTGGATGCGGGCCTCCAAGCGAGCCAGCCGCAACTGTTCCTCCTGCATTTCCTGCTCCATCTCGGCGCGTTTCAATTTGAACATGCCAAGCAATTGCTCCGATGGCAGGTCTTCATCCAACATACCTGCAATCTGTTCCAGCGAGAAACCCACATCCCGCAGAGCGAGGATTCTATTTAAACGCGGCAATTGGTCCGCAGAGTAATAACGATAATTCGTGAACGAATCCGTTTGAATGGGCTTGAGCAAATCCAGCTGATCGTAATGACGCAGCATCCGCACCGATACGCGGCTCAATCGGGAAAACTCGCCAATCTTGAACATGATAATTTTCGCTACTATATTCTCTCACATAGTGTCAGAGTCAAGGGGCGCCCGCGTCAATTACCTCAATTTCCCTCCATGCCACCCAGGATGGGCTGCTGGTTGTTTCCACCTGTATATATTGAATTCCGGTAATAGGCTGGGCAGGCGTAAATATCAGAGTCTGGCCATCGGTAGTAATGCCCTCAAAAGTGGTAAGTGTAGTGAATTGACCGTTGGCGCTTCTGCCTGAAACACGATGGACTGTTGCGCCTTCGGGGAATTGACTGATGGTCAATTGAAATTCCTGAATGTTATGTTCTGCGCCAAGATCGATCTCGATCCACTGCGTCGGTCCGCCACCAGAATTCCATAAAGTTCCCAAGTCTCCGTCCACAGCCAGCGACCCGACCAAGTCTCCGGAAACGCTTGAAACTCGAACAGGTTTGCCAAGCGCAAGGTTTGCACCCAGGCCTTCGCGGCGAAAGCCCAATGCAGATTTATCTGCAAAATAATCGTTGATGAAATTTGTAAATGTAAAATCGGTTGTCTCAGGCAGGACAAAATCAGGTTTGTCGTCCCACGACTGAAAAAGAATGTGATCAGGACTGCCATTCTTTTCAATCTCCAACTTTTTTACACGCTCCCCGGCAGCAGAAATCCAGTCCTCATCGGTTTTAGCAAATCCATTGCCTCCATAAATAATGCCAACGGGCACATTGTTTTCGTCACCATAGTCCTCGATCATAATAACTTCATCCACCCACGTGGGACGGCCCCAGTCAATATCCAGATGAAGAAAGGCTAGATCATACCCGTTGACCTCGCGGAACTTCTGCATCCAGGCTTGATATTCACTCGCGCCAGCCGGGCCCGCAAGCGCCTCTGTATCCCCGATGATGATTTCAGGAAAAACGACCCTCATTGATTGGGCAAATTGGTCAATCTCATCGGCAATTTTCTCTGCACTCCAATGACAGGCATTTGGACCGTCATAAAAATGGCCATAGTAATAGGGCTCGTCCATAGCCAGCAGGTGCAATGTTCCGCCTGCGGATTGAATCCGCCTAGCCGCGCCAACGGCATAACTTACTCCTGAAAATCCTTCTATTCCCTGGCCGCAATCCTCCGCATCCAGAGGGCCAAACTCCATGGCTAATGCAAGGCCGCGGCGCTGGGCATCTTGAATCACTTGTTTTAGCTGCGACTCTGAAGCATACCCAACCCACTCGCCATACAACTTCAACACATGAACATGGCTGGCTGCCATCTGCCATGGAGCATCCGGCATAAACAGTTTTATATAATCATCCGAGCCGGTGAACGGGCGTCCCACCACAACGGGCAAGGGAGGCAAGGGTGCAAACCAAATCAAAGGATTCGCACCCAGTGATGGAGGTTGTGGAACTACTGTTGAAATGGGTTGTGATGTAGTTGGGGAGGCTGACGTAGAAGACGGCAAAACATCTGGCAAATTGCAGGATGAAAACAACAGCATAAAGAGTATTGGGAGCGCAAGCTTTTTCATGACAATCTCCTTTTTAAACATTTTACTGCGCAAACTCGATTAGAATCACAAAATATGACTCGCTGGCTGGATCCTCATCCCGTGCAAATACCCGCCTCTTTCGCGGACCTCAAGCTGCATCCGCTTATCGAGCAGACCCTCCTCCGACGCGGAATCAGCTCACCTGTTGAAGCCGAAGCGTTTTTACACCCTGATACAAATCCATCCACTCCTTTTCCAAATATTGAATCAGCACTCGATATTATCCAATTGGCTATACGCAAAGACGAGACGATCTGTGTGTGGGGTGACTTCGATGTGGACGGTCAAACATCCACTGCCCTGCTGGTGCAAACCCTGCAAGCATTGGGCGCAAAAGTTGTTTACTATATTCCAATTCGCGGCAAGGAAAGCCATGGAGTCCATGTTGAGACTCTCAAGCCGATCATTGATAATGGCGCAAAGCTGATCGTCACTTGTGATACGGGCATCACAGCGCACGAAGCCGTTGAATATGCCAACTCACGCGGCGTGGATGTGGTCATTACCGATCACCATGACCTTGGCGAGACACTTCCAAACGCAAAAGCCATCATCAATCCAAAGTTGCTGCCAGAGGGACATCCGCTTAAAAATTTAGCGGGAGTGGGAGTGGCATACAAACTCGCTGAGGCGATGCTCGATACTCGAGATTCGAATATCGGATCTCCGATATCGAGTGTCGATTTACTTGATCTCGTGGCCCTTGGTCTCATAGCCGATGTTGCCTTACTAAAAGCCGAGACTCGTTCATTAGCACAAAAAGGAATTCAAAAACTTCGAGAAACAAAAAGATTAGGGCTGAGAGTTATGGCCGAGCTATCAGGCACAAGCCTTGAAACACTGACGGAAGAAACCATTGGTTTTACCTTTGCGCCACGCCTGAATGCGCTGGGGCGTTTGGGTGATGCAAATCCCGCAGTTGAATTGCTGCTCACCCAGGACCCCGCAAGGGCGCGTGTGTTGGCCGCACAAATCGAAGGTCTCAACGCGCAGCGCCGTTTATTGACCAGCCATGTATATGAAGCGGCTGAAGCACAATTGCGCGAAAACCCAGACCTGTTGACAGAACCCGTCATCGTTTTATCTCACCCCAACTGGCCGGGCGGCGTGGCGGGTATTGTTGCCAACAAACTGGTGGAGCGTTATCACAAACCTGCAATCCTGCTTAACGAATCAGAAGATGGAATTATGCGCGGCTCCGCACGCTCGATTGAAGGGCTACATATTACTGAGGCCATCGCTTCGCAAAAAGATATCCTGCGTGGATTCGGCGGCCATCCCATGGCCGCTGGAATGTCGTTCGATGCAGATAAATTTACCGAATTTCGCCGTGGTCTTGGAAAAGCCATCCAAAAACAATTGGGTGAAGTTGTTTTTGAAGAACCCACTTTGCAAATTGACGCATGGCTGGGTTTGGACGAAATCAATCTCGATCTCGCCACGGCTTTGGAGGTTATGGCCCCCTTCGGCGCAGGTAACCCAGGATTGATGCTGGCGACTCGCGGTGCGCGCTTGAAATCTGTATCAACAATTGGTAAAACACGAGAACATCTGCGTTTGCACATTGAAGATGAAAACGGAAATGTTCAAAGCCTATTGTGGTGGGGCGGCGCGGGCGAGGAATTACCCGAACAGGGTAGCAAATTCGATATTGCCTATTCCCTACGCTCAAGCAGCTTTCGTGGACAGAAACAGGTCACGCTGCAATTTGAGGAATATCGAGTTGTTGAGGAAGCACCGGTTGAGATTCAAGAACGAGAATTAGAGATTAGGGATTTGCGTTTGAAGGTTTCAACGTTTCAACGTTTGAACGCTCAAACGCTTGTGTGGGCAGAAGGTGCGGACAAATCAAAAGGCAAATCCCGTTTTGAGTTACAACAAGCTGATGAATTCACAATATACACAACTCCCCCATCACCGGTTGAATTGCGGGAGGCCCTGAAGGTCGTTCAGCCAAAGACGATCTATGTTTTTGCAATTCCGCCCGCAGAGGAAAAAGCAGAAGATTTTCTAAACCGACTGGCAGGGTTATGTAAATATGCACTCAATCAACGCAAGGGAAAAGCGACTATCCATGAATTGGCAGCGGCCATGGCTTCACGCGAAAGCGCGGTACAAATCGGGTTGGAATGGCTCGCGGCGGGAGGTCAATTAACTGTTGATATGGATGATGATCAGGTGAATCTAAGTATGGAGAAACAGGAGAAAAATCCTTATTTGCAGGCGGAGTTGTTTGTGGCACTAAAGGGCATCTTGAATGAAACATCGGCATATCGCAAGTTTTTTGCGACCATGGATGATTTGAAAAAAATATTCAACCCCTAATTTTCAGGCTTATCGAAGAAATCATTTACCCCAAAATACTCATCGAAAAAGACTAACAACGCATCCGCGTTCTGACGAAATTTCGCATCCGCATTTTCCGCATTCGGGTTCCCCATCTTTGCAATCAACCGCTCGCGAAAACTAATGCTGGATGAGGCAGGCAAGTGCTTTTCCATCTCATGGATCAATTCCTTTGCCCGCCGAACAACAACCAGGGCGTTCGGCAATGAAGTATTTTCTTCGATCAGGTTTTTGAGCTGCTTGCATTTGTAACTGCGGCAGCCGCGCGGATAGCTTGGTGATGCGTAAACCGTGCATACACCCTCCCATAGCGGACAGGGTTGAGTAAATCCGCGTTGACGAGGGTCGTTGCGAATGACGTTCAATCCAATTGATTCAGCAGGGTTTAATTCATTAGCGTTAAGCCTCACCCACGAAAATAAATGTCCAGTGCAGCAAAGGCCGCAGGATTTGCATAAAATAGTTTCTGGAGAATTATTTTCTTCATCAGCAGTGTCAGTCATGGTGAAAATAATATCTCACTTCTGGAATTATTCTCGTATTTCCTTCCACAAGTCATCGCGTCTCTTTTGGCCTTCCATATCCAAGGGCATACTTGCTTCCAGTTTTTGTAACACATCCTCAGGCGGATAGGTTGAGGGATCGTTCCGCATTTCGTCATCCAGCAGGTTCAGGGCAGCACGATTGCCTGTTGCATAACGGGTATAACGCGCCTCCTGTGCGGCAATCTCAGGGCGAAGGACAAAATTCAAAAATGTATAAGCTAGTTCAGGATTCGGCGCATCGACAGAGATGGCCCAATCGTCCTCCCAGATTTGCGAGCCTTCGTTTGGAACCACATACTTTATTGGCGCGCCTTGCCCAATCAACACAGCCGCATCACCATTCCATCCTAGCGATAAACAAGCTTCACCTGATACAAGCAGGGGTTTGTAATTCGTTTCAAAGGCAAGCAGATGCGGCTTAAGTTTCAGTAGATCTTCTCGCGCTTCAGCCAATTCATCCGGGGAAGTCGCATTGTAAGAGTGACCACGCATCTTCAACGCCGCGCCAATCACTTCACCGGGCGAATCCAGCACTGTGACACTCCCCGAATTTTTCGCGGCGAGGCTCCAAAAATCGGCCCACGAGTTTGGTTCTTCGTAGATCATATCTGTGCGATACATGAAACCTGTAGTGCCCCAATCCTTGATGATGCTCACGCGCGATTCGGGATCATGAGCACGTCCCTTTTGAAAACGCGGTTCGAGGTTTCCTAGATTTGGCAGGAGGGATTGATCGAGCACATGTAGACGATTCTGCGCGCCAAGTTCACGGACTGCATAATCTGGAGGAACCAACGCATCTACTCCGCCGACCTGAGCCTGCATCCGTTCAACAAGCTCGACTGCACTCGGAACGATTTCCAACTTAACCTTGACCCTGAACTCATATTCAAACTGTTCCAATGTTTGAAGGTTGATGTAATCGGGCCAGGTGAGAAGAGTGATTTGTTTGCTCATATGTCCTGTTGCGGAGGTTGAGCGTAACCAAGCCGCTGGAGCATTCCAAGAAAATCTCTTTCGCTCCAGCGTTCTGTGATTTTTCCATTTGAGAAATAAATAATATCCATGCCAGACCAGGTCGTTTCCTTGCCACTTGGAGGAAATCCGCGAAAAGAACCGAGTTGGGTTCCATGAATGGTGAGGCGCACAGCGACTTTATCACCGTCTGCGAATAAATCTTCCACCGTTACTTTGACATCGGGAAATACGCTTGTGATCATGCCAAGGTATTGCTTGAAGACCTCGATCCCGGGGCCGGGTGCGCTGTGATCAATATATTGCGTAGATAATATCTCGTCCGCGACCTCCATTTTCCGGTTGTTCAAAATTTCGTCATAAAAGCGGCGTGCCAGGGCTTGATTTGTTGCTGAGGACATGCTGACTCCTTTCTATTGTTGTGCGCGGCGGATTCTTTCGGAGATAAATACCAAAGTCAATGTGCCGATCATCAACAGTACCGCCAGGGCTATCATGATCGGCAATCGATTCGCAAAGCGCAATTGGCTGAATAGATAAACAGGGAAGGTGGGTTGAGTCCCTGAAAGAAATAAGGCTAGTGCAAATTCATCGAAGGACACAGTAAAAGCTGTCAGCCAGGCAGAAACCATGGCTGGAAAGACCAGGGGCAGGGTGATGCGGCGAAGCGTAGTGGGGTAGTCCGCGCCCAAGTCCATGGCGGCTTCCTCAACACTTGAGTCAAATCCCGCAAGGCGTGAGGCGATGATCAATAATGTGTAGGGCAAAGCCACCACTGTATGTGCAATACCGATTGTCCAGAGTGAGCGGTCAATTTGCAGGACGGAAAATAAAAGCAAGAGTGCAACGCCTAACACAACGTAAGGGACAATCAAAGGAAGAACAGCCAATGCGATAAGAAAGCCCTGACTTCGAAATTTATAGCGAAGCATGAGGATCGAAACCATGCTGCCAAGTATGGTTGCTGCGAAACTGCTGCCAACCGCCACCACCAGACTGTTGCGCGCCGCACGCAGGATGGCATCTGAATCAAAAAGCTGCCGATACCAATCCAGGGTGAGGTCATCGAGGGGAAAGGAAAGGGATGCGCTTGAATTGACCGAGAACAGAAACAATAACCCAATGGGCAGATACAATAATGTGATCAGACCAAAATAATAAATGGTAAGAGGGATCGAGCCGCGGCGCGCATTCATTCGAATAATTGTTTCAAGTCAACCAGGCGGGTGGCAAAGGCGACAAAAATGAAGGTGGTCACCAGCATGATCATCGAAAGTGCGGAGCCCAGAGGCCAATTTGCGGCTTTCGTGAAAAAGTCCTGAATGATGTTTCCATATAAAAATCCGCGGCTGCCGCCCACCAGCAGAGGTGTAGCATATTCACCTATGGTTGGGATAAAAACCATAAAGAAAGCAGCAAAGACACCGGGCAAACTGAGAGGCAAGGTGATGCGCATGAATTGCTGAAGTGGACGCGCACCAAGATCCGCTGCGGCCTCAAAGAGTGCAAGGTCAATTCGTTGTAGTGCTGCGAGGATTGGCAACGCGGCAAATGGAATCCAGACATAGATCAAGGTTAGAATCACAGCGGTGCGGTTGTATAGTAAGGCAGCGAGGGGCTCCTGAATGACGCCCATGTAGATCAGAAAAGAATTAACCACTCCGTCTGTGCCAAGCATAAACTTCCACGCCATCACACGCAGGAGATAGCTGGTCCAAAAGGGGACGAGAAGCAGGATGAGATAGAACCCGGCTCGAGGTCCAGCACGAAGCGCAAGGAAATACGCGAGCGGATAAGCCAATAATACAGAGATAATCGCTATGCCAAATGCCGTGAGAGTTGAAATCCCCAATAATCTCCAATAACTGAGCGTATTGGCTACGCTTGCATATTGATCGAGGGTGGGAGTCCACAATTGCAGCAGGTCGCCGCGCATATCCGGCCGAAAACTAAATGCCGCCATTAATAGAACCGGGAGAACAAAAAACGATCCCAGCCAGAGTAACGGCGGCAGATAAATGAACCAGAAGCTGGCGCCACGATCCAACCCCCACCCTGCCCTCCCCCAAATTCTTCGAATTTGGGGGAGGGTGTCCGAAGGACGGGAGGGGGTCACGGTGCGGCTTTTACTTCCGCCCACATGGCCGTCCAGGCGTCGCGTTGTTCGGCTGTGAGGTTTGGTGTGAAATTTGTTGTCTCAAGAATGTTCGGGTCATCTATTGAGAACGCCTGCTTGAGAGTCTCATCGGTGATGCCGTTCATCACATCTTGATTCGAATGCCCGTAATAGAAGAGGTTAACAACATTATTTCCAGTAGCCTCGCCAAGTTTGGCATCCAGGAACTTAAGCGCGAGATCGTAATTGTCGGTGCCTTTGCGGATGCCATATACACCCACCCAGGAATTGCGTCCTTCCTTGGGATTGGCATATGCAACAGGCACACCTTCACCCAAAAGCAACGCATACGCGCCCTGCCAGGCATAAGCGGCCCATACATCGCCTGATTTCATAGCTTCCACTAATTCGGGTTCGCCGGCCCAATAAAAGAGATTCAATTCGCGCTGGGCAATCCATTCCTCTTTGATGGCCGCCAATTCTTCGTCTGTAACTGCAGTCTCGTCATAGCCATGGATATAGGTTGAAACGGTCACGGCGCCCGGGCCGTCATCCCACATGGAGATATGCCCAGCATATTTCTGGTCCATCAATGCCGCCCAGGAGTCGACACCTTCGGGGATTTTATCGGTGCGATATAGAATGGATGTGAATCCCCAGTCCCACGGAATGAAGTATTGCTTGCCATTGATTTGGCCGATTTGCTTGAAGCTATCCGGGACTTTATCCCAATTGGTCAGCTTGCTGGTATCTATTTCTTCCACCAGACCTTCATCAACATAGAATTGAAGCCAGCCCGTGTATGGGTGGAAGATGTCGGCCTGATCGCCAGCTTTCATCTTGCCGTAGATATCGGCATCTGAGGCGCCTATCTCAAAATTGACTGTTACATTTGGATAAGTGGTTTGAAAATCCACCCAGAAATCGGGGGCATCGTACCCGGCCCAATCGAGAACTGTAAGAGAACCAGTTTGTTCAGCGGGTGGAACATCGGCGGCTGGGCCGGCTCCCCCACCACAAGCGGAGAGCAGTAATACAAAAATCAATATCACCCCGATTTTCGAGTAAAGCGAAGACTTGGTTGGGTTCATAAGGCAATCTCCTTTATTAACAATAAATGATGGATTGATTCTGAGCAGTCTTGCGCTGTCAATGATTGAAATGCACCTCCTTTCCTAAACGGAAAATAATGCTTATAAAGTCATTGTGTTACAAAATAGAACACCACAATTCTTCGAAAAGTTACTAGCCCATCTTAAGCAGAACGTCCCGCAGGTTTTCTTGAACTACGAAATTATGCACTCAAGCCTGCGGGACGGTGTATGCGGTCAGCTATTTAGTGAGGCAACCCCAACTCGGCTAGCTTCTCTTTCGTTGGAATACCGTTCTCATCCCAACCGCGGAGTTTGTAAAACTCAGGCAGCATCTTATCAAGTTCAACGACCATGCCTTTGGCGGGGCCATCGGGCAATGGCTCGTGCAGCATACGATGCGGAAGTGTATCGTGTTCGGGGCCAGAGCCAGCCTTGATCAGGAACATGCGCTCGAGGTTATAAACACGTTCAGCGGCCTTCATCACTTCTTCAGGTGTATAACCCGCGCCCGTTGTGAGGTTCATCATCTCAGATAAGCGCTCAGGCCAAACAATGCGTTCCTTGCTGAAAACATAACGAATCGCGAGAAAGACACATAAACCCGCGCTATCGATGAGAGTAAATGAATCTTCAAAGTGTTTGACAAGTTCAGGTTTGCCTTCGGTAGTAAGCGGGTTTTCTTTGACAGGCACGCCAAAGACTTCTTCATACGCAACATCACCTTCCATGTGTGACGCGCCCTTGTTGGAGGTGGCGTACAACAAGCCCATGCCCTGCGATCCACGCGGATCGTAACCAGGGAATTCCTGTTTGCGTACGGTGACTGCAATTTCGGGGTGGCCATATTTTTCAGCCAGGCGATAGCTTCCTTCAGCAAGGTCATTACCAAAGCCCTCGCGATATGCCATCTTCTTGATCATCTCGATCATCGCGTCGTGATCACCAAACTTGAGCGGCATACCAATGATCTCTTCGGAGATGTAACCTTTCTCGTACATCTCCATTGCGGCGGCAATCGTCATGCCTGTGGTGATCGTGTCCATGCCATACTCATTGCATAGATAATTCGCTTTCGTTAGCGCGGCGAGGTTGCTTACACCGCAGCCCGTTCCCAAAGATGAAATCGTTTCATATTCGGGCCCTTCGCCTTTGCCTTTATACGGGCCATCAGGAACTTCAGTGAGTCTTCCACATGAAATCGGGCAGCGATAACAAGGCACATTCTTGATCAGATATTGTTCCTTGAGCGCCACACCGTCAATTTTATCGGTGTGTTCAAACGTGCCTTGCAAAAAATTTCGCGTGGGCAAAATACCAAGTGTGTTGGTCACTTGCGGCACATAAGCCGTGCCATAAATCCGCAGGTTGGAACCCTTCTTGATATCCACGCCCACATCTTTGGATGTGTTAACACTCAACTCACGCATTCCATCCGGGTTATGCAGCGGCGGGTTTTTATTCCCAATCGCAACCACAGCCTTGAGATTCTTGCTCCCCATCACCGCACCCACGCCAGAGCGAGCCGCAGCGCGATTCTTATCATTCATGATGGCTGCCATCAATGCAAGGTTTTCGCCCGCAGGGCCAATACATGCGACTCTCGCTTCGGTGGATGTTTCTGCCTTGAGCATATCTGTGGTCTCAGGCACTTCCTTACCCCAAACATGCGCCGCAGACCGCACCTCAACCTGATCCTCGTTTACGTAGACATAGACCGGCTCTGCGGCCTTTCCCTCAAAGATGAACATATCGAACCCGGTGCGCTTCATCCAGGTTGGGAAATCGCCGCCCGAGTTGGAATGTGCCAGCGCGCCCGTCAGCGGAGACTTGGTGACGACCATATAACGATTACCTGTCGGCGCAGGTGTTGCAGTCAGTGGGCCTGTCGCGAAAATCAACACATTTTCAGGCGAGAGCGCATCTGCGGCAGGATTCATTTCTTTATATAGATAATGAATCGCCCATCCACGTCCGCCGAGATAATCACGTGCGATCTTGGGGTCAACATCTTCCTGTGTTACTTTTTTAGTGGTGAGATTTACTCGCAGAATTCTGAGGTGCCAGCCATACATGGGAAACTCCTATTGGGAAAGGATGAAGGATGAAATATGAAGGATTAAAAAGGTCGAAGGTCTAAAGTCGATTCCTTCGTGCCCTTCGTGTCAATTGTGTTTAAAGATTAACCTCCAGCAATTGCTGAAAAGGCTGTGACCATGTCGCCTTCTTTGAGCGGGGTAGACATGTCAACGGTGAGGCCGTTCAGCACAATTACACTTGTATCATCAAGGGGAATGTCAAAGCGCGAGATCGCATCGTGAACTGTAGTGCCATCGGGAACATCCAACTTAACCACCCCGTTTTTTGCTTCGGGAGGAAGTTGGTCTCGATAGTTTGCGATCAGTTTGATATGCACCAACATATTGGGATTCTAGCATGTTGGAGGTCGAATTGGCAATCGATTCGATTAGATGAGAACTATTTCTCAAACAGGCCTGACCACCCTGCCAAACCGGTGTTTCGGCGGAAATAATCGGCATGTCTTTGTTGCGCCGAAGCATAAACATTCCAATCAACAACTACGGTATTCGACGGAATTGTATCAGGCAAGTTTTTAAGAAAAATTATGTTTTTACTTTCCGGGGGTATGCCTAAGGTATGCAGAGCGTACCGATATGCAGGAGTCCGCCCCAAATGGTATACCTCATCCATTCGCCAACCAATCCAGGGACCACAAGGCTCAGTCAAGCATCCGTTCCATTTTGGCATAACTATAGCAACTGTGTTGTACGTCTGCGGATCCTTCCGCATTAATTCCGAGCGTACAAATTCCATTTGCTCAACATGGGTGATGACAATATTACGTAAAAAGCCAGATTGAACTCCGAGTGCAATAATAAAAACAAAGCCCCACGCAATATAGTCAACCTTCCATCCTTGCAAGAAATTATGTTTCCCAGAAATCACTTCAAAAGCGTATAACCCTGTAAATATCGAAAGACCCACAAAGGTTAACAAGACATGTGGGCGATGATCTATGATCTCCATGGGCGAATCGGATATGATGAAAACAGCAGCCAAGCCCAAACTCACTGGCACGGTCAACCATTTTAAGGCGATTTGCCATCTCTCTGCTCTTCCATCCTTACTCACGAACTCAGCGATGAAAGCCCACACCAGCATCAGGACCCAAACTGTCATAACAATAAATGATGCGCTTTTTTCTAGAAGATTGCTTAAGGGCGGGGTATTATGAAGAAAATATGGAAAACTCCAGATCTTAAAAACACTCCAATAAGTACGAGGGTTGATGGCGATTAACATCAAACTCACAGGGTTATTATCCAACTGCTCGAGAGCAGTTTCCCCAAGAATATAGGCACTGCCGCCCACACCTGACAAATAATTTATTCCATACTTATAAGTTAGGATGGAGACAAACATAACTAAAACGAGCATAAAAATAAATGAATTTATGCGGCCTTTATGCTCATCCCACTCCGTTAACGCAAGATACGACACCAGTATCAAAGAGAAAAAAGCATAGGTTTGCGTTGATTGCATGGCAAGTATCAGGATAAGAAATGTGATCATATACTGCAGCGCCCAAGGGATACGGCTCTTACGAAACACATAAAAATGCAAGTAAAAGGCTAAAATGCTAAGCCACATGGAGGGTTGACTATGTGATATCAAATGAAGGGAATACCCCATATGCACCTGAAAAGTGGCTTGGGAATACAAAGATAATATCGCCAGAAAAGCGAAGCCCTGTCTCTTTACCCTCTTCTCCAAAAAATTGAAAAGTAATAATGCTATAACAAGCAGGGAAAGGAAATTTAGAAAACGAACAAACTGAATTCGAGACGTGTCATAGCCAACAAAATCATACACAATCTTTTGGTACAAGCCAAACAATCCTCGCCCATGTGTGAGGTAGGCTGAAACAATAGCAGAAATGAAATCTCCCATCCCGTTTTTCACAGTGCCCCTGACAAAGCCCCTCTCGTCATTCATCAAGTAATCCGATAAAAACGATGGTGAATACATAAAGTAGATCATTGCGGCCAGAATTGCCATATATATTTTCTTATTTACAACTTTTTCATAAATTTGTCCACCAGAGTTCATGCACAATTCCTTTCAAGATACGAGGATAAGGCGATTACAATTTAAACAAAGGGATTGTACTGCAAACCAAGTATTTACGAAAACAGGACAAGTAACCTATATGGTATTAAAATTTACATCATGAAAAGACAACTTCCTTATCACGGCTGGTGTTTTGTATGCGGACATGACAACCCGCACAGTATTGGATTAACCTGGTGGGTGGACGATGACGGTATCATGACATCCGAGTTCACATTGAATGAAGCACAACAAGGTCCACCTGGGCATGTGCATGGAGGCGCATCTGCGGCGATATTAGATGAGGCGATGGGACTGGTCGTATGGGCGGCGGGACATAAAGTGGCGGCAGTCAACCTAGAGATCAATTATCACAAGCCGCTTCCATTGAATCAACCACTCACCCTCGAAACACGTATCACGCAAATGGATGAGAGAAAAATCTTCTCGACAGGTGAAATCAAATTGGCAGATTCAACTGTCGCCGTGAGCGGACGCGGGATCTACGTCGCAGCACCCAAGCTATTTGAACAAGTCAGGCTCGAGGGAAATAAATGAAGAATATCGTTTATCTGGTAGCTGCTATCTTAATAAGCGGCTGCATTACCATTCCTACGCCAGAACCCACGGCAACCACCGCCGTGCCCGTCATGCTGCGCGTGGAGGAGAACCCTTACAGGCCGCGGCCTGAAGATGCAAAATTAAGGCGGGCGGGCGTCGAGTTAATAAACACGAATTTACTGGAGCGTTTTGACCTAGACCCCTTTCGTGTGGAGTTAAGGTTATCAGGTTCCATGCCGAGCGCTTGCAACGAATTGCGAGTGGAAGTGGCGCGGCCAAACGATAACTACGAAGTCTTCATCGAAGTATATAGTATCGTGAACCCGAATATCCAATGCGAGAATGTCTTTCAACAATTTGAAGCCAGTGTTCTATTGGGCGTGTATTCTACGGGGCGCTATACAGTTTGGGTCAACGAAGGCTTGGTGGGTGACTTCATCATGTATTAATGGAACTTTCGAGGTGGCTTTATCGTCTCAATTAAAAATGGAGATAACCATGAAACGAATCTTATACATCATCATCCTGTTGATCTTTGCCTTGAGCGCCTGTGCACTTGCCGGGCAGCCTTCGGCAGACGATCCGGTCAACAGCCAGACTCCTTCTGTTTTGCCAATCAGCAGCTTCACTCCCAATCTCTCTGATGGAAATCTGACGCGCGGTGAAGCTTTTCTGGATTCAGTTGAGCTACTCACCTTGGAAAGCTTCCCACTTCAATTTATGCTGGTGCTGAAGGGAAGCCTGCCTACACCCTGCCATCAATTACGAGTAGCGGCCAGCCCGCCAGATGCAAAAAATAAAATCGTTGTGGATGTGTACTCCGTAACCAACTCAGACTTAATGTGCGTGCAGGTGATTGAACCGTTTGAAGCTAATTATCCGCTTGGGAGTTTCCCAACAGGTAAATACACGCTTTGGGTAAACGGTGTAATGGTCGCAGAGTTTCAATCATAAATTCGAATACTAATGAAACGGGGCTGGGAACACCCCAGCCCCGTTTCATTAGTGACTAAGTATCTGTGAGAGGAATAATTTTGTTCGTTCCTCTTTTGGTTCCTTGAATATTTCCTGGGGAGTGCCGCTCTCCACAATTTGTCCTTGATCAAAGAAGAACATGCGGTGGGCAACGGCACGCGCGAAACCCATTTCGTGAGTCACTACAAGCATGGTCATGCCTGATTTAGCAAGTTCCACCATCACGTCCAATACTTCCTTGATCATCTCAGGGTCAAGCGCGGAAGTAGGCTCATCAAATAACATGATCTTGGGCTGCATGGCAAGCGCGCGTGCAATGGCTACTCGCTGCTGCTGACCACCCGACAATTGACCGGGATATTTATGCGCCTGCTCCGGGATACCCACCCTCTCAAGCAATTGCATGGCGACCTGCTCGGCCTTTTGCTTTGTCCACTTGCGAACTTGAATGGGAGACAAGGTGATATTCTGCATCACAGTCAGATGCGGGAATAAGTTAAATTGCTGAAAAACCATTCCGGTATCCATACGGATCGCTTCGATGTTGCGAATGTCATGAGTCAATTCTGTGCCATGTACGATGATCTGGCCGCGTTGATGATCCTCCAGCCTATTGATCGTGCGAATAAAAGTTGACTTCCCCGAACCAGAAGGGCCGAAGATAACAATCACCTCGCCCTTCTTAACTTCCATATTTACGCCTTTCAAGGCGTGATAATCTCCATACCACTTATGGACATCCTGAACAGAGATGATGGTTTCGCCTTTTTGGGTCATCAAACTTCTCCTTTGGAATTACCGCTTCCCAACGCCAAGTCTCTCTTCCAATTGCTGGCTCAGGTAAGACATGCCATAACTCAACACCCAATAAATCAATGAAATGAACGCGAATACTTCCCGCTGCAACCCGAGGAACGCGGGCTGGGCCAGGACTGTCTTGCCAATCCCGACCAAGTCCAACAAGCCTACGATTGCCACCAACGCTGTATCCTTGAAAACAGCGATGAACTGCCCAACCAGGATCGGTATGATCAAGCGCAAGGCCTGCGGCAGGATAATGAAGATCATGGTTTGTGCGCCGTTCAAGCCAAGCGCATAGGCTGCTTCATATTGACCGTTTGGTATGGCTTGCAAACCTCCACGCACATTTTCTGCCAGATAAGCCGCGCTGAATAATGTGATGGCGACCATCGCACGCAGGATACGGTCAACCGTCAAATTCGGAGGCAGGAAAAGGGGCAGCATTAACTGAGCCATAAAAAGAATGGTAATCAAGGGCACGCCGCGTACGATTTCAATATAAGTTATGCTCGCCATGCGAATGACCGGCAACTCGGATCTGCGTCCCAGTGCCAGTAAAACACCCAGAGGGAAGGAAAAGATAATGCCAACCGATGTAAGCAGGAAGGTAAGCAACAAACCGCCCCACAGATTCGTGCCGACAATTGGCACAATTCCATCTGCGGAGGTAAACCCGCGTGTAAGCAGGATAAATACCGGCAGGGATATTACCCACCCGAAAATTACGATTCTTCTCAGCGCCTCTGGTTTGGTGCGCCCTATTCCCCAGCCGATCAACCCTATGACACTGAGGAAGATGAGCCATTTGCGAGGCTCATCTCCAAATGGAAAGAGAGCGATCAATGCAGGAGAGGCAAGCAAAAAGATAGTTGCTACATATGATTTACGAGCCCAGATTGCAAGCGAGTTGCCTGCCAGGAACATCAGGAAACCAAGCGCAATCCACAGCCGCCCAGCCTGTTCGAGTGGATATTGCCCGATCATGAAGAGGCGCAGATTCGCGGAAATCACATCCCATTCTGCGGTGGTGAAGACCCAGGTTAGAAATCCTTTAACCGCCCAATAAGTAATGAGGAGGCCAATAATAGTCAGAATTGAGTCAAGCCAGGAGCCAAAGAGGTTTTTTCGCAACCAGCGTAAAACGGTTAAACGCTCTGTAAGTGGAGGAAGGATTGAAGTTGCTTCTGTCATCTACCTCTCCACCAGTTTTATCTTTTGGTTGTACCAATTCATGAATACAGATGTGATCAAACTGAAGGTAAGATACGTCAGCATGACCAGCGAAAACATTTCCACCGCTCTGCCTGTTTGATTCTGGATGGCGTTCGAGATGTAGAATACATCGGGGAATCCAACAGCTATGGCTAGTGACGAATTCTTGACCAAGTTCAAGTACTGGCTGGTTAACGGCGGGACGATCACACGCAAAGCCTGGGGAAAGACCACCAAACGCAGGGTCTGGAAACCATTCAAACCCAAAGCGCGTGAGGCCTCCACCTGTCCTTTGGAAACGGATAGAATGCCGGCGCGTACCACTTCACCGATGAATGCGGATGTATAAAGCACAAGCCCGGAAGTAAGTGCCATAAATTCAGGGCTGAGAATTTTCCCGCCAGACATATTCAAGCCTTTTACGAATGGAAAATCCAATAGAAGGGGTTTTTCAGGGAGGATCAACCAACCAAGGAGGCCAACGACAAGAAAGGTGATGATAGTCCAAAGGATAGTTAATGGAGCACGCCCTGTTCGATTGCTATAGGCACGCAGGGCAAAGAAAACACCAACAGCCAGTACTAGCCCAATGATCAGAATCAGGCGAAAGGTCGGGAAGGAAGCGGTTGGGATTCCCCAGGGAATTCCCACGCCGCGATTCGTCAAGAAAATTGGGCCGGGCCAGATGATCGCTTCCTTTACTCTGGGCATTTTGAGAAAAACGGCCAGATACCAGAAAATCAAAAAAACCAACAATGAAAGGTTGCGGATCAATTCCAGATAGAAAGCCGCGAGACGATTGATGATGAAGTTCGTGGAAAGCCTTGCAACTCCCAGGATCACGCCGAATATAGTTGATGCAATAATTCCCACAACGCCAACGGATAAGGTGTTCAATAAACCGACGAGATAAGCGTGCCAATAGGATGAGGTACGGGTGTATGAAAATAGGGTTTCAGAAATATCAAAACCTGAAATGCCGTTTAAAAAATTATAGCTGACAGTGATGCCTTGTCTTGCAAGCCCCGCCTTCATGTTTTGATAGATCAATGAACCAATGAGGAAAAGCCCGAAAGCAAAAGCCACCTGACCCAAAATATTCAGGATGCGTTCGTCGCGCCAGAATGGGGTTGCTGCTTTTTGCTCTGGATTACCCTGCATTGGCAAATCTCCTACTGTTAAGAAAAGAGGGCAGGGAAAATTCCCCGCCCTCTTTTTTCAATCTGCTTAGCGGAAAGGTGGAGCGTAGAGCAAACCACCATCAGTATACAGGCTGTTAGAGCCGCGCGGAATAAATGTGGGAGTGTCAGGGCCGAGGTTACGGTCGTACACTTCTGCATAATTTCCGACCAGCTTAATGATGTTATAGGCCCAGTCGTTGCTCAAGCCGAGTTTTGCACCCATCTCGCCTTCAACACCCAAGAGACGCATAACCTCAGGGGCTGTAGTGCTGGATTTGACGCTATCAACATTCTCAGAGGTAATATCGAATTCTTCACCTGCTATCATGGTGAAGACTGTCCACTGAGCGATGTCAAACCACTGATCGTCGCCGTGGCGAACCATCGGGCCAAGAGGTTCCTTGGACATGGTCACATCCAGAATGACATGCGCGGCTGGGTCAGCGAGAACGGTGCGGCGTGACACAAGACCGGACTTGTCGGTTGTGACAGCATCACAGCGTCCTTCTGCATAGGCAGCAAAAGTGGAATCGGCATCTTCAAAAACCTGGGGAGTATAGGAGATTCCCAAAGAAGCCATTACATCGGCCAGGTTGAGTTCGGTGGTGGTTCCAGTTTGAACACAGATCGTGCCACCCTCCAGACCCGCCAGGTCAGTAATGCCACTCTCAGTGGGAACCATCATGCCTTGACCATCATAGAAAGTGGTGTGAACAAAGTTGCCGCCCAATTCGGTATCGCGGGCAAGCGACCAGGTAGTGTTGCGGCTGAGGATGTCAATTTCACCGGACTGCAAAGCGGTGAAGCGTTCGGAGGCAGTCACAGGGCGGAATTCCACTTTGGTTTCATCGCCAAAAATTGCGGCGGCAACGGCGCGGCAATAATCCACATCAAAGCCTGAAAAGCTGCCGTCTGCACCAACGTAACCAAAGCCGGGCACTTGCGAGTTGACACCGCAGATCAAGTTGCCGCGTGCTTTAACGGTTTCAAGGGTTACGCCAAAACCTGTCGGTGCAACAACTACTGGCGCAGAAGAAGTCACTTCCACGATCACGGTTTCAACAACGGGCGCAGAATCTCCGCCAGTTGACGTGGGAGCAGCCCCGCCACATGCAGCAAGCACAAGGCTTGCCATAAGCAACATCGATACGATCAATAGGGATTTACGCATTTTCTCCTCCTTGAGAAAAAGTTAATTTGAACGGACACGACAATTGAAGAAAATATTTTTCTGACAGAATCTAGCGTCTCCTTTCTCCAAATTAATTTTTTCCATTATAACTTCTTAAAGAGCTAGAGGGCAGGTTATTGGTCAGCGAAACCAGAAATGGCGGCCAACCGTGCGTTGGTCAGCTTTATGAGATCATCAAGCGGAATTTGAATATTCAACCCGCGCTGGCCGCCAGAGATATAGATTTCATGAAATGATTGAGCGGCAGAATCGATCACTACCTGAAAACCTTTGTTGATCAAAGCCAGAGGTGAGATTCCACCAGCTTGCAAGCCCGTTAAAGATTCCGCTTCGCGCTCGCTTGGCAGGCGCATCTTCTTCTCGCCTAAAAATGAAGCCAGAAATTTCAAATCCACCATCCGCGAACCAGGGATCACTGCCAGCACAGGCTTTCCTTTTTCACGCATGGTGACAATGGTCTTGAAGACCTGTTCCGCAGATACGCCCATAAACTGGGCTGCCTCCACGGCGCCGATCTTTTCAACAGGCAGGTCATGCGCTGTATACTTCACCTTGCGCGCATCTAAAAATCTTGTAACATTATTCGTGATAGACATATGGTATAAAATCCCAATCAATTATAAACTCAACTGACACAGTGTCATTCTGAGCGCCAGCGAAGAATCTCTAATATTATGGTAAAGACCCTTCGCTGACGCTCAGGGTGACACTACACAAAGGAGGCTGATATGTCTACTGAAGAACAGGAAAGGCTCAAGAGACTGCGCGAAAAACAACTTCAGGCGCGCGATCCGCTTGCCAAACAGCGCAAGTTTCAACAAAGCAGTTCCGTCAAAGAAAAACGGATGCGCAAACCCTTCTCTTTTTCCAAAGCGTGGAAAGACATTCCGCATATCGTCAAGTCACCTTTCTACGGCCTCATCCTCGGCGTGGTTGTGATCTTCATCCTGCCCATGGTTTGGGACTCGCCTTATGCATTCATCACCGGTGCAGGAGTAACCCTGCTATTCATCATATTTGGAGCGATCCTCGGCAACTCGCTCGATCTCCGCGACAGCATCAAGGACAACCTCAAATAGAGGATGAACTTTCGGCGCTTCATGCTTAATCTGAAAGTTGATTCTGCAACCGAGGCAGAGACTCCGCTGTTGATAGCCGCTTGAACAAGTTAAATCTTCAGATTAGAAAATCTATCAGAAAACAGAAACAGGTGCGAGGGCGGAATGAAGCGCCGCATCCTACTTTAATGATTTGTGCTCCCTCATGCCCAACCCTTCTCCCGAAAGGAGAAGGGAGTCCCCGGTCTCTGCGTAGTACAATTACTTGTAATGAAAGCAGCAAGCGCTACGATCCCTCTTGAAAAACTTTTAGAACAACTCCCTGAAAACTACACCGTCGCAGACCGGGAGTTAGTCATGCGCGCCTATCGCGTGGCGGAGGAAGCACATCGCGATCAGAAACGACATTCAGGGGAGCCGTATATCAATCACTGTATCGCAGTCGCCACTATTCTTGCGGATTTGAAAGTGCCGCCTGAAGTTGTTGTGGCGGGGTTGCTGCACGATACAGTGGAAGATACGCCGATTACATTGGCAGATATTCGCCGCGAGTTTGGTGACACAGTAAAGATATTGGTGGATGGCGTGACAAAGCTGACGCATCTGCCGCGCGTCTCACGCGGTGACCAACATGCTGAAAGCGGCAATAACGGCAGTGAACCCGATGATGAGCCGATCGAACCCGCTCTGCTGGGCCGCAGGGAAGATATTGTTTCGGAAACTCTGCGCAAAACATTCCTTGCCATGGGTGAAGATGTGCGGGTGGTACTCATCAAACTGGCGGACCGGTTACACAATATGCGCACGCTGGGCCATATGCCGGAACATAAGCGAAAACGAATTGCGCAGGAGACCCTCGATATTTTTGCGCCGCTCGCAAACAGACTCGGCATCTGGCAGGTCAAGTGGGAATTGGAAGACCTTGGCTTTCGTTATGTGAACCCTGAAAAATATAAAGAGATCGCCGAACTGCTGACCGAAAAAAGGCCTGACCGCGAAACGCAGCTTGAAGCAATCAAAGAGAACCTGGCAAGGTTGCTTGAAAAGAATAACATCAAAGCCGAGATCAGCGGACGCCCCAAGCATATTTATTCAATTTTCAAAAAGATGCAAAAGAAGGGCAGGCCCTTCAACATGGTGCATGACGTGCGTGCCGTGCGGTTGATCGTGCCCGATGTGCCTTCGTGCTACGCCGCACTGGGTGTGATCCATACCACGTGGCGGCCAATCCCCGGTGAGTTTGATGATTACATCGCCGCACCCAAGGATAATTTTTATCAATCTTTGCACACAGCCGTTATGTACGATGACAAGCGTCCGCTGGAGGTGCAAATCCGCACCAGTGAAATGCACCTCAATGCTGAATATGGTATCGCGGCGCATTGGCGATATAAAGAAGGCTCAAAACATTCGGATAAGAATTACGAACAGCGCATCAACTCACTGCGCTCGATGATGGAATGGCGTTCGGATGTGAATGATGCCGCAGAATTCGTCGAGTCGATGCGCAGTGATGTATTCCAGGATCGGGTTTACATCTTCACCCCGCGCGGCGACATCATTGACCTGCCGGCTGGCTGCACACCGATTGACTTCGCCTACCATGTGCATACAGACATCGGTCATCGCTGCCGCGGCGCGCGGATCAACGGAAAGCTTGTTCCGCTGTATCAGGAATTGAAGACTGGCGATCAAGTTGAAATCCTGACTGCGAAGCGAGGCGGGCCAAGCCGCGATTGGTTGAACGTCAACCTGGGATTGGTCCGCACATCACGCGCCCGCTCGAAGATCAAAGTTTGGTTCAAGAAGCAGGAAGATGAACAAAACCTGGCGCAGGGACGCGATACACTGGAGCGGGAACTGCAAAGGCTGGGTATTGGCGAGGTCAACTTTGAAAAAATGGCTCGCGACCTTGGTTACAAAATTCCAGATGAAATGTTCATTGCGCTTGGTAACGGCGACCTTTCCATTAGTAAGATCATCAGGCAGTTTTCGCAGGATGAAGAGGTGGAGGATATTCTCGCGGCAGGCGCGCCGATTGCAAAATCCACAGCTACGGATGCAATCGAAGTCGTTGGGTTGAAAGGAATGCTCTCCAATATGGCGCGCTGTTGTCACCCGATGCCCGGCGATCAGATCGTGGGCTTCATCACTCGTGGACGAGGCGCAACCATTCACAGGCAGGATTGCCCAAATATTCTGCAAACAAAAGATAAGGAACGACTGCTGCAAGTTGGCTGGGGACATTTGGAACGGACTTACCCTGTATCAGTCAAGATCAAAGCCTATGATCGTCAGGGGTTGATGGGCGACATCTCGACCCTGCTCGCGGATGAAAATATCAATATCGCCAATGTGACCGTAAATGTCAACCGCAGTATTGCCGACCTGCATTTAATTATTGAAGTAAAAGACCTTACACAACTAAGCCGCATTCTGACCCGCATTGAAAATCTGCCGAATGTGATGGAAGCTCATCGGATGAGGCCGGGGTGACAAACCAGAATTCACCGGAGATAAACAAAGATGAACGGGGATAAAAGAAGAAACGTGTCACCCTGAGGGAGCGTGTTCTCCGCGACCGAAGGGTCTGCGTTCAGGGTATCAGAGATGCTTCGGGCGAAAAGCGCCCTCAACAAGACACAGAAGAGCTCTGCGTTAAAGCTTTTTGACAATATGGGGAATTGCCTAAGAGCACCAAACTCGCGTGGGGTATAATCCCGCCGATTTCAAAATGCTGTCCGTAACTGAAGCGCGCGAGCGCATCCTCTCACACTTTCAAACTACCACAACGGAAGATGTTCCGCTGATTGCGTGTGCAAACCGCGTGCTGGCAGTGGAAATTTCTGCCCCGCATGATCTCCCCCTCTTTGACAACTCATCCATGGATGGATTCGCCATCCGTGCAGAAGATACCTCGGCCTCAAGCGTGATCCTAAACGTAGTCGCTGACATTCCAGCAGGTTCAACACCTAAGGTGACTCTTGCACAAGGCCAAGCCGCGCGGATCATGACGGGTGCGCAATTACCAGAGGGGGCAAATGCTGTCATCCCGGTTGAAGATACAGATTTCAAAGATCGTGAAGCGGGAACCTCTGCGCCAAAGACTGTTTCATTCACGAAGAACGTCAAAACTGGAGATAACGTCCGCCCACGCGGGATGGATATTCGTGCAGGCGAAGTCGTTTTGAGAAAGGGAAAGACTCTCAAGCCGCAGGACCTTGGTCTGCTGGCGATGCTGGGGGTTGCGAACGTGCAGGTCTATAAGAAACCGCGTGTGGCTTTGCTTTCCTCAGGCGATGAACTGCTTGAAGTGGATGCTCCGCTTGAGTCAGGCAAGATCCGTGATTCAAATTCGTATACTATCGCGGCGCTGATCGAAAGCGCGGGCGCAGAAGTTTTACGATTGGGCGTTGCAAAGGACACGCGTGAATCGGTGGAAGGTCTATTGCAAAAAGCAATCAGAGAAGATGTGGATTTAATCCTCACTTCTGCAGGGGTAAGCGTGGGCGCCTTTGACTTTGTGAAAGAAGTGATCGAAGCAAAAGGTGCGTTGGATTTCTGGCGCGTGAACATGCGCCCGGGCAAGCCGCTTGCATTCGGTGAATATATGGAGAAACCATTCATCGGTCTGCCGGGCAACCCTGTTTCAGCCTTTGTTGGGTTTGAGATTTTCGTTCGTCCCGTGCTCGAGAGGCTGAGCGGCAAATTGGAGGGAAGCAGGCTCAGGGTTAAAGTAAGAAGCGAGAATGAGATTAATTCTGACGGAAGAGAAAGCTATCTACGTGCAAAAATCCGCGAGGAAAATGGAGGCCTATTCGCCGATCTAACTGGGCATCAGGGGTCTGGGAATTTGCTCTCTTTGGTGCAGGCGGATGCTTTACTTATTATCCCCGCTGGTGTAAAATGCGTGCCTGCTGGACAGGAAGTAGAGGCTTTACTATTGTGAGGAAGCATGAATAAATGGTTGTACCGCGCATCGGTTGCGCTTGTGATCGTCGGTTTGCTGGTCTCAATTTATATGACCATTTACAAGGTCACATCCAACGACAGCATGTGCCTGGGCTCGGGTGATTGCTCCACCGTGAATGCCAGCCGCTATTCAGAAGTGAACGGTATTCCCGTGGCGGTGATCGGCATCCTTGGTTATGTGGCGATCCTGGCTGTGCATTTGTTCGAGAACCGCAATATGTTCTTCAAACAAAACGGCACACTGATGATCTTTGGCCTGGCGCTGACCGGTTTCATATTTACCGTTTGGTTGATCTATGTTGAGATCGCGCTGTTGAAAGCCATCTGTCCATTTTGTGTCACATCTCAGGTTGCAATGACCTTCATTTTTATGATCGCCATCACGCGCCTGATCAAATCCCCCCAATCTTAGGCAGGAGGAAGTGAAAAATGCCCCGTATTAAATGTCACTATGTAGATTGTGTATTTGTAGATGAAGGTTATTGTTCTGCCGCGGCGATAGAGTTGGACCCGGAGACCGGGTGCGCCACCTATTCCCCCACAGATACAGCCGGCGTTAAGGTGGATGACTGGGATGAGGAAGATGAAGAGGAATGGGACGACGAAGAATCCGACGAAGACGACGATGAGTGGCTGGAAGAGGAAGACGAATTTTAGCTCTCGCCTCTGCCTTAACTGAAAATTGAATTCTAAGAAAAAAGCCTTCTCTGCGCGAGGAGGCTTTTTGATTGCGGAGGAGAGTAGAGAATTAGAGATTGGTATTGGTGATTTGTTCAAGAAGTTGTTTTTCTTTTTGATGGGTTCGCCATATATTCACCCCATGAAAATCGAAGTTGCGAATCGCTGGAACAGTCGTATAATCTGAAAAGCGTGGATTTCTACACATAAAACTCCATATAGGGGTATTACACAGAAAGTATACGCATAAGCCCCCACACCGGGATGTTATATGGAAAGTTTACGTGGAATACCTAGTTAGCCTGCTCACTACATTCTGGCAGAACAGGAAATAATTCATTTCAGTAAGGAGCGATCGAATGCCCGAGACAAAAAATCGCAAGAACGAGAGCTTAGAAAGACGAGTTGACCGCCTCTGGGAATGGGCACTTCACGAAGATAATCTTTTCATATCAAGGGGAAACTTCTTTCTAGTTGCCGAATCCATGCTCTTCGCGGCATTTGCCACTCTTGTTGTAAATAAATCAGTTCAACAGATATTTGTTCTAGTCTTTGGGATTGTTGGCGTACTTTGTTCGGTGGTGTGGATTTATTTAGCGTGGGCGCAAATAAATCTAACCATGAATCCCATTAAAGCCAAACTTCGAGAGTTGCTTCCTGATTATGCAGGAGTGACAAAGCGCAGAGGCAAGTTTCCATCTACACATTTTGTTCTAGGAGTATTGTTCCCGGTTGCTCTCCTTATTGCCTGGATAATTCTATTTGTGACAATCCCAGGTTTTGGCACTTAATAATCGACCACGTTCTTGTCCAACCCAGAGCAGGCTACCGATGAGTAGCAGTTGTCAAGAGGGAAAAAATCAAAGCTTTTTGTGCTGCACGAGGGATGGCGAAATCAAAAAAAGGCAACGCTCCGCCAGCCCGCCAGGACCTCCTGCCGCATTGGGCGCAT
>NZ_JBXMTI010000125.1:0-20771 GCF_057083605.1 Candidatus Villigracilis sp.
GTAGGGGCGCAGCAATGCTGCGCCCCTACTACAAAATGATCGATTCGTAAAACTCGCACACCTTCTTCATATTCATCCCATAATCCGCGCGGGCGGAGATAATTTTCGTATTGAGGCCTGCGGCATCGTGTCGCAGGTCTTCTCTTTCCAAACCCAGCAGGATCGCATCTGCAATCGACTGTGGATCATTCGGGTTCACGAGCAAGCCATTCTGCCCATGCGTGATCCATTCGCGGATGGATTCAAGATCACCCGCAATTGGGAAACATCCGCAAGCCATGCCTTCGATCAATGAATTCGGTGTGCCATCGTGAATGCTGGGCGAGACGACGATCTGCGCACCGCGAAAAATTTCTCCCATTTCCTTGTGCGGAATCAGGGGCAGTAATTCCACTGCATGTTCGATCTTCAAATCCCGAATCCATCCCATCGCCTGTGCCTCGCCTTGCATGGACGTGCACACGAAACGCGCATCGTTTCGTTTTGCAAGAACAAGAGGAATCGCCTTGAAAAAAACATCATTGCGGACATAAGGACGAATTCCCCGCGGATTAATGATGATGGGATTCTTTACTGCTTCTTTTGCAGGATAAAAAACTTCGCTTCGGATTCCGCCGTTGCCTGGCAGCACCAAAGTGGGCTTATCTTCGCTGAGACCCCACTCCCGCGCAAGCCGCACATCGCGTTCCACATCTGCATGTAAAGCATCCACCTTGCTCATCGTTAGCCGCGTGTAGCGCCTCATTAACGGTGAAGACGGAGCATGGAGGGTAAAGTCATTGCCCCAGATGGAAACGATGAATTTTGGTGGTCTCGATACGAGCGGGAAAATCGCCCGCTCTACTCGACCACCGGCTAATGCCTTCGCTGTCAACATGCCCTCGTATGGCACGCGCATGGCGTGGACAATATCTGGCTGAACCTCTTTAATGAAGGCACGCAATTTTTTCGCGGAGTGGGGAATGGTCAACGGGCCAAACCACTGTCTGAAAAGGGTACGCAGGCCCAGGGTCCGCGAGGAGGCGGAGCCAGGGCGGGAGGTCTGCTTTTTGGCGGCGCTAAAGGCCACGGGTGTAAACTCCAGCCGCTTAACGGAAAAATCCACCTCCCCTTGAAATGTGGAGGCGATGGATATTTCGTCGCCGCGTTCTGCGAAATAACGGATCCAGTTTTGTGAAATGGGGGAACGAACGTCAGTAACGAAAAGCAGTCGCATGCTGTGATTATACACATTGCCCGCATTTATGAGACGTAGTATATTTAAGCCATGAGCAAAGGGCGCATCCTCGTTGTAGAGGATAATATGGATACTTATGAACTCGTGCGATTCATTCTGGAAAAGAATGGGTATGATACTTTTTTGGCGATGAACGGACGCGATGGCGTGAATGCAGCCAGCAAACAAAAACCTGATTTGATCATTATGGACCTTGCCCTGCCTGAGATGGATGGCTGGACTGCCACACGCCTTATCAAAAAAGATGCATTGACCTCCTCCATTCCCCTGATCGCGCTGACCGCACATGCCCTGCCCGGTGACCGTCAACGCGCCATGGATTCAGGCTGTGATGAGTACATTACCAAACCCATGGATCTGCTCGATCTCGTAGAATCTGTGGACCACTGGATAAGCAGGGCTTAGCGCTTGTGGTTCATTTCAAAAATCTTTTCAATCAAGAGGAAAACTAAAATATGAAACAAATTTGTGTCGTCGGCGTTGGATACGTCGGCCTGGTTACAGCCGCGTGTTTTGCCGACCTCGGCAACCGTGTCACTGCGTTGGATGTGAATGAACAGCGGGTGGAGAATCTCAAAAAAGGCATTATGCCAATTTATGAGCCAGGCCTGGATGAACTGGTCAAGCGCAATGTGAATGGCGGGCGCATTACATTCACCACCTCCTATAAGGAAGCCTTGAAAAATGCGGAGTATGCCTTCATCGCTGTGGGCACTCCATCTGATTCAGATGGCGCCGCAGACTTACAATATGTGGCCGCCGCTGCCAAATCCATTGCGGAAAATATGTCTGCTCCACTCGTCATCATCAACAAGTCCACGGTTCCAATCGGAACTGGTGACTGGGTGGCGGATATTGTAAAGAGTGCCCAGCCCAAGCAGGTGGAATTTTCTGTCGTCTCCTGCCCCGAATTCCTACGTGAAGGTTCCGCCATCGGCGATTTTATGAATCCGCACCGCACCGTGATCGGTTCATTGGACAAGGACGCTGCGAATAAAGTGGCTCATTTACATTTGCCATTACGCGCACCAATTGTCATTACAGATTTGCGCACGGCTGAAATGATCAAGTATGCGAGCAATGCCTTCCTCGCCACGAAGATTTCCTTCATGAACGAGCTGGCTGACTTGTGCGAACTCGTCGGCGCGGATGTGAAGGAAGTAGCGGCAGGCATGGGCTATGACGCACGTATTGGTCGTCACTTTTTGGATGCAGGCCTCGGCTGGGGCGGATCATGCTTCCCAAAGGATGTGGAGGCGTTAGCCTTCATGGCAAAGGAAAAGGGACTTAATCCACGCATTTTGAATGATGTGATGGAAGTCAATTATGACCGCCGGAAAGCTGCGGTAGCGCATGTCCAAAAAATGATTGGTGGGAACTTGAAAGGCAAGACCATCGGCCTGCTTGGGCTGGCGTTCAAACCCAACACCGATGACATGCGTGATGCGCCCTCGATTGACATTGCTGAAGAATTGGTCAAGGCGGGCGCGAAAGTCCGCGCGTATGACCCTGTGGCAATGGAAGTTGCCCGCCCCATTCTGCCTGCCATAGACATGTTCGATGACCCATATAAAATGGCAAAAGATTGTGACGCGCTCATGGTCGTGACAGAATGGAACGAATTTAAACAACTGGATCTTGAAAAGGTAAAAAGCCTGCTCAAATCCGCAGTTATTTATGACGGGCGCAATATTTATGACCCCTCCCTCATGAAGGAAATGGGGTTCACCTATCGCGCTGTTGGACGGTAGTTGTGTAGTTCAATAGTTGAATAGTTCAATAATCGCGTAGTTCAATAGTCGGATAGCCGTAGGTTATTCGACTATTTGCTTATTTGACCAAAAGCTGAAAAACTACTAAACTATTTAACAATATGACCAACCCCCCCGTATGCAATTATGAAGGTTCCGATTATCAACAATCCTTTTGGGAGCAGGGCGGACGCGAATACGAAGACCGCGCCGAAGCCATTGCCCTGAAAAGAATGCTCCCTAAAAGCGGAAAACTTATGCTCGAACTTGGCGCAGGCGCAGGCCGCAATACTCCGCGCTATGCTGGTTTTGAGCGCATTGTCCTCTTGGATTATTCGACCACACAACTAGCACAGGCCCAGCAAAGATTAGGGAGCTCCGACCAATACATCTACGTGGCTGCGGATATTTACCGCCTCCCTTTTCTGGACCGTTTATTTGATTCTGCCACGATGATCCGTGCCCTGCATCACATGGCAGATGCACCGAAGGCATTAAGCCAGATCCGCAATGTTTTGCAGCCGAGTGCGGTTTTCATTCTTGAGTTTGCGAATAAATTAAATCTCAAGTCCATTTTGCGGTACTGGCTCGGCAAACAGGGCTGGAATCCGTTCACACTTGAGCCTGTGGAATTCGTCAAATTGAACTTTGACTTTCACCCAAAAGCCATCCGCAACTGGCTGAATGGGCTTGGATTTTCCATCGAGAAGGAACTAACTGTCTCGCATTTTCGTCTTGGTTTCATGAAGCGCCTCTTCCCTGCGAAACTGCTGGCCGCACTGGATGGATTATTCCAACCCACAGGCGCGCTGTGGCAGTTCACACCCAGTGTATTCTTGAAGGCAAGAGTAAAAGGTGAACATCAAAAGATTGAGATTCCGTTAAATGTGATCGACCTGTTCAAATGCCCCGAATGTGGAAGCGGAAATCTACAGGATAAAAATGACCATTTGCTGTGCCCAACCTGCCAGGCACGCTGGGCAGTCAACGACGGCATTTATGATTTCCGCGAAAAAATGAAGTAGAATAATTTCACATTACATGCAGGTTGGGAGATAAGTAATGAATACGCCCCAAAAGCATCTACCCAAAGTCCCTCCATTTCTCGAAAGAAAGACCCAGCCGCGCAAGAACAGCGTGGATACGCGCGGAATGTTAAGCCTGGTGACCATGCTGGTCAGCCTTGCGGCCTTGAGCGTGTCCATGTACGGCGCTATGAAACTGGTATTCGATATTTTCGATGATGGCCTGGCGAATAGCCTCAACGGAATGCTGATCAAAGTGGTAGTGCTGGGGTTCTCGTTCTTCTTTGGCTGGGGGATCGGGCTGGTCAGCATTCGTGCATTTGGGAATCTAATTTACCCCATCATCGTCAAAATCTATTCCTGGGGCTGCCTCATTGCTGTTGGCATCTTGTATATTAAAGTGATTCAGAAACTATATATGCAAGCCTATGACAGCCTGCACTTCTGGGCATATCTGATCATGCTACTGGGCGGGCTGTTTGTGTTGATCTGTCTGCACCTGCTGGTGGAGGGACATGACCTGCGTCCTTATGCAATCCCACTATTGATCATCAGCGTAGTGCAGTTGTTTGTGATCGTGCACCGCTATGTTTTTACCAACAACCCCAACGGCTGGATGCTGCTTGGAGATTTCACGATCTTTATCGTCATGATCTCCATCTCAGCCCTGATGCTGATGCACATCGGCATTCTTTCACCGCTGCGAGATCAGATCCATGGATGGTTTATAAAAAATGGGGATTCAAATCATAACGGGAACGGTGCAGGATAGCCCCAACTTTACCGTTTGTTGAATAAATTATTAGCTCTTGTCTCAAAAATATTGTGTCTCTCTGAGGGAGCGTTCTTCGCGACCGACACCGTACCTGCGTTCGGTGCAGGTGAGAGTCTCGCACTTTCGGGGTAGAGACCCTTCGCTATCGCTCAGGGAGACACTCTTATTAGATGGCTTGTAATTTCAAGATTGAGCTTTTCAATTTGGCGCCAGTGGCAAACGAATAAAGAAGGTGCTGCCTGGGAAATTCGATTCGTCGTGTCCTTCACTTTCCACCCAAATACTGCCCTTCAATGCCTTTACAATACCAGCCGCAATGGCCAGCCCAAGACCGGCACCCCCGCCTTTGTAGTTCGTGCGGCTGGATGAATGTAATTCCACTTTCCCCAATTGATATAACTTCTCGAAGATGATCTTGTGATGTTCAGCGTCGATTCCGATGCCGGTATCCTTTATGCTGATCTCTGCCATTTTGCCTTGACGGGCATCCTCCACAACTTTGGCTGAGATGCTGATCGAGCCGCCGTCCGGCGTGAATTTAATGGCATTGACGATCACGTGATCCAAAGCTTTTTTGAGCAGTTCAGAATCAGCCAACAGCGAAGGCACATCTCTTATCACCTCATCCAGCGTAAAAGTCAGGTTGCGAGCCGCCAGGTCATCCATATAATCTTTTTGAATGAGGCGCAGGATTAACATCAAGCTGACCGATTCCACTTGCGGGCTGACGACCTGGCCCTCCAGGCGAGCCACATCCAGCATACTGTTCACAACTTGATGTAGGCGATTGGTTCCCTGCAATACACCTTCGATAGCCTGTGAAAGCAGCGGGTTATTTTGAACGACAGTATCCGATCTCAACATGCCCAGATAACCTTTGATCACAGTCAGCGGCGTGCGCAGTTCATGTGCCGCAACTTGTATGAATGCGGATTTATTTTTATCATGCTGCGCCAACGTGGTGTAAGCACGGTTCAATTCCTCCACGCGCTGCTCGACCATGCGCTCCATCACCTGGTTAATGCCAGTCACCTCGTCATATAAACGGGCATTCTCCAAAGCCACTGTTGCCTGCATTGCAAAGGTTGTCACCAACAAGCCATCATCATCGTTGAAAACCAGTTTAGAACGGCTGAGAATCAGCAAGCCGACCACGTTATCTTTTGAATACAAAGGCACGCCCAGCCATGAGCGGTCACGCGGAAGCCATTCGGGCTGTCCCCAGCCTTCCGCTGAATTCACATCGGCTACCAAAAGCGTCTCACCCTTGCGTGCAACGGTTCGATAAAAATCCGAGCCATTGATATTCAAACGGAATTCATCAAGCTTGGCATTCGATGGCATCCCCTGCTGTGCGCGGATATGCGGCACACCATTAACATCTTCCATGAACAGAATGCCGCGATCAAAAGGCACCAACTGCTGTACCTGACCAAGGATTTGCTGAGGCAATTTATCAATGGTGGTTAACGAGGATAGTTGACGTGATGAACGAGCCAGCGCCTCAGCCCCTCGACGCCGCTCCTGCTCTGACTCAAAGAGTTTTGCATTTTGCGCTGCAGCTTTTTCGGCCACATCCCGCGCGCGGGCAAGTTCCACGGCCCTCTCACGTGCTTCACTCAACAAACGTTCCACTTCCTTTTGGGCCTGCTCGCGCTGTTGCACCAGCATGGTACGCAGAAGCGCGCTGGAAAGCAAATTCTTCAAGCGGACATAGATGTCCCAATCTGAGGGGCCAAGCTCGGCCCACATGAATCCAAAACGATTGCTTGCCAATGAAAGCGGCATAACGATGGCATCGTAACGATGATCTTCAGGCGTCTTGCCACGCGGAACCAACCGTCCCGTAGCAAGCGCGGATTCTTCATGCGGAATCTTGAACTTTTTTTCATCATATTGCAATAACAAGCGATAACTTTCAGGCGGCGGAGAGGAGACTGAGCTTGGCGAACCAACATCGCTATAGAACATCAAGTACCAGCGCTCGAGACCCAACACAGGAAAATGTTTCGAGATCGCATCCCCGATGGCTTCCAGGGTCATGGCTGGCGCCATCGAAAAACTGAAATTGCTGAGGGCTTCTTCCTGCTGCTCAAACTGTAAACGTCGATAAGCCTGCGCTCGCTGTGACAATTCCCCTACCAACATGCGGGCCTGCTGAAAAAGATTCTCAGCGCGCAGCATGGTGGTATTGCTCGAAATGCCGCCTAACGCATATTTTCTAAAAGTTGATATTACATTTTGCCAAGTGGTGAAATCATATCCATTACGCTGTAACACTTCCACCATCGACTGTATCATTTTCAGGAATGAATCGCTTTTTTCCATGTCGCGCAGGCTCGTGAGGAATATATCCCAGGTGCGCCCAAATACATCCACGTATTGGGCTTTTACAGGATCATTCTCGGCAATACCTGCCGCCCCGCACAAGGCACGGATGGCGGCATCTCGTTTGTTCTCCAGCCTGCCAGTATGCGCCACTTCCTTGGGAAGCACAATCGCCCTTTGAATGCTCTCAGGCAAACATCCGCAGGACCAGCGCACCACCAACTCAGTGGGCATGATATTAATATCCTCAACGACCCCGCCGTTTATGCGCTCCAGCAGGGCTTCAAAGGATCGCCTGCCAGCCTCATAAAAGGATTGATGCACAGTCGTCAATGGCACGCCCATGGATAGTGATTCGCTGACGTCATCGAAACCCGTCAACGCAATCGTATCGGGTACATGAATGCTGCGCTGCTGCAAGACCTCCATCACACCGAAAGCCATGCGGTCATTCGATGAAGCAATGACCTGCATCCGAATCCCACGTTCATCCAATAATGTGCGCGCTGCGGCCCGTCCGCTCTCCGCGGTGTAGTCGCCTTCCACAACCAGGTGTTCATCAAAACGGATATTGTGCGCTTTCAATTCTTCTCTATAGGCGTTAAAGCGTTGGTCTGCTTCAAGCTGTCCTTTGGGCCCGCGGATGAATGCGATCCGTTTGTAGCCATGCACTTCGATCAGATGGCGGATCACTGCGCGCATTCCGCCTTCGTTATCCGCAATAAATGAAGCTACACCTTCCGCAGGAACCGCAAAGGAAACCACCGGCGTGGGTGTAAAAACGCGGCAGAAATTTTTGATATCTTCAGCAGAGGGGCCATGACCAATATCGGCAGAGAGCAAAACCCCATCGAATTGGCCGGGCTTGATCAGATCATATAATCCATAAGACCGCCCTTCATATGCCGGTGCGGCAATGGCAACTGGTTTTCCCCCCACAAAATAAACCACATTAATATCATGCTTCCTGGCAGTATCCAGCACGCCCGCCATGAACTCAGCACCCCAGGCACGGGTTAACTGTGCGCCAAGTACGGCAATCGTCTTTCGCTCGCTTGCGACTTTTTTGGATCCTGTCATGGTAGAGTGTTGAAATTATAAGTCAGGAAGCCTGAATTGGTAATTTCAATTTTGATAAAAACATGACTCACCCAAAATCAATCATCGCGGGTGAGACATATTCTTAAGAGCAAATCGGGACACTGATGAACGCTGATTTTTTCTTGTCCGCGTTCATCAGCGCTCGTCCGCGTCCCACATTAAATTTTGGGTAGATTATTTTTTATAACCACTACCGAATTTCGAGCTGATACCCAGCCAGTTCGCGTGTAAAGCGGGTTGTGCCAGACACAACCAGGTATGCCTTCTCACCAGACTTCAATGAAAGCGGGATCTCTGCGGTCTGGTCTTCGTTGAGCGGGATCATGGTCACGCTTGAATCACTCGTCTTGATCAGAGCCAGGCCGAAAGTCTGAGGAAGAACGTTTTGGACTCTCACGAATCCCTCGGTCTGCCAGCCTCCCTCATCCGCTTCAAAATCGGAGCTGTAGCCTGCTGCGTCCACTTTGACATCGTCCAGCAAGAAGCCTTCTCCGTTGACCGCTGCATCGGTAATGTATTCAAAGCGCAGGGAAACTTTTTTGCCTGCAAATTCTGAAAGATCAACCTTCTCTTCGATCCAATCATTGGTTACACCGGTATAACCCCAGCCATACGAATTACCGGATGGGTCTGTGCCGACGCCGGAAGGAGTGGTAAGGATCTGCCAGTTTTCACCATTCTCCGAGGCTTCCACATAAACATAATCCCAATCGGTTTCAATATCATACCAGGTGCGGAACGACAACTGGATGGGGCCACTCACACCTGTGAAATCAAACTCACGAGTCAAAGTCATGTTTGATTCATCGCCTTTGTTAGACCAGAAAGCGTAGTCACCGGAGTATGGGTCGGCGGGCAATAAACCTGTGACCGTTGAACCGGTGAACGAAAGGGTGTAATCGCCTGCGCATTCAATGGCAATGTAATCTACACCATATTGATGCACATCACGTTTGATGGGCGCTTGAGGACAGGTATAAATCGTTTCAGTGGCAGTTGCGCGATACGCGTCGGTGTAATTATTGTAGATATAACGACCATCGCCTACAGATTTATCCAGCACAAAATTAGTTACCGCCCAATCCATAAAGAAATCATCGGCACTGATCAGCTGACTCGTGGCTGGGTCTGTGGCATCGATCTCGCGCAAAACATCTTCCACACTGTCCAGTCCATTGGCGGGGTCTTTGACCAGTAACTTCGTGGCATCTTCACCGAAGCGGTCTAAAAAGTAGGTCATGAACAGGAAACCCGCGCCGTAATGAGGTGAGGTTGCATCCTGGTCATTGGGCCAGTCATTCAATTGCAGATCGGGTTCGGTGATGTATAACCAGTCAAAGCCGCCGGGGTCATATCCACTGATGAATGCCGCAAGCTCGGATGAGCCTTCATTCAACCAGGAGGTTTCGTTGCCATCCAGCTTCCAATGGATCATGTGCTGGAATTCATGCGCCAGAACGCCATAAGTGAATTCATCGCCCAGCGGCGTGTTATCGGCATTAAAGAGGAACATTTCATGCGCGTTGGAATATTCCTGCACCAGCGGGTGGACAGAATCGGAGGAGGAGAAATATCCTGCAACGGAAAAGCCAAGCCCTTGAGAGTAAAGGATGTAGATGTGCTCATCCCCATCGATACCGGGTGACCATTCACTGCCGAAGAATTCACGGTTGGTTGGGTAGATCTTATTCTCAAATTCCTCAACCAGCGCCTTCATTTCGGATTCCTTGTAATCCACACCATTCTGCACCCAGAAATAAACATGTGGGGTGGCATATCGCAAGGTGGCTTGCACCTCTGTATTTACATTGGTATCCAGGTTATGCACCCAGAAATTACTTGTATCCCCAACCACACGCGGAGCAGCGGAAGTTGCCATCACCTCAGGCACATCACACTTGCCATCCAAACGGCAGGCCAGCTCACTGGGGTTATTGGATGGGACAATGGATGTTTGCAATGTCTCCAGAGTTTCGCTGGAGACCGCATCCAAAGGCGGGCGTATGATTTCAACCTCAGTTGTCGGCACATCACTGTTTGGAATAATCTCGGGAAAATCTGAGCTTGGGGCTGCTGCCACCCGCTGGAACGCGTAAAATCCATAGCCAGCGATGCCGACCACCAGCACACAGACACATAAGGATAAAGCAATGATCCCTATCACAATTGCAGTCGTACCGGATTTGTTTTCTGTTTCTGTCATTTTTCCTCTGGTGTGAAAAGATTACCGATGATACCTTGTGTCACTGAAAAACGGATTAGGAAATATGGGCTAAAGATATTTTCTTCACAGGGGTTGGAGGCAGCATTGACGGAATAAATTTATCAACCTTGCCTCGGATAAGGCGAAAGCAATGCTGAGTAATCATACCTAAATTTATCTTGACAAAAAATATTAGGGAGGAGTATTATATGCAAAAGTTGGAACTAAGAAAATTTTTGATCTAAATAATCCTATACACACAAGGAGGGACACTCATGAAAAAAGAAGCAAACTTCGTCCCAAAAATCACAAGATTTATTATTGCAGGTTTGTTGCTTGTTAGTTTTTTTGCTAGCACCGTTATACCTGTTCAGGCAGGAATTGACCTGCAATCGGGATGCACCACTTGGAACCTGGCAGATGATTTTCGTGCTGCGCCCGACCAGGAGAATCCTAATCGCGATTCTTGCGGCAATCTCGGCGTATGGGAATTCATGGGAAGTGCTGGGCTGGCACGCAATGTTACAAATTATTATAAATTGACGAAATTCACACCCAACTCAAGCGGTATTCCGGGTCTTAATGTATGGGGTGGTAGCCGGAGCGATTGGCTGGCTCTAGTTGCTTATAATGCAAGCGGGGCAACGCAAACAGTAGGTACAGTGGTATGGCCTGCCAACGCAATTGATGTACATCCCGCCCCTGACCAACTCGCAATTATCGCGTGGCATAGCCCGATCAATGGTTATGTTTCTGTCACAGGCAAGGTGACTGATTTAGATCCTAATGGGGGAAACGGTATCCAGTGGTTTATTGATAAAAACACTATCAACCTGGCTTATGGCTATTATGTTAACGGCGGTTCACAAACATTTGGCAATGGCACAAACGGGGCAGGCTTAAATTCGGTAGCTGTCAATATTGGTGACGTGTTGTATCTTGCGGTAGACCCGATGGGAAAGCATTCTTATGATTCAACCCGTGTGGATCTTACGATTAGTGAGACAAGTGCCCCGCCTCCCCCTGTACCCACAGAATGTACAAGTTGGAACCTGGCAAGTGATTTTCGTGCGGCCCCCAACCAGGAGAATCCAAATCGGGATTCATGTAATAATCTGGACGTTTGGAAATTCAAGGGAAGCACCAGCCTCACCCGCGATCCCTCGACCTACTACACATTGGCGAAATTTACCTCCAACTCCAGCGGTATTCCGGGTCTCAATGTGTGGGGCGGTAACAGAAGCGACTGGCTGGCTCTTCTCGGCTACAACGCCAGCGGTGCGACACGAACAATAGGCACAGTAGTATGGCCTGTCAATACCATTGATGTGCATCCTGCGCCTGACCAGCTTGCAATTATTGCATGGACCAGTCCAATAAACGGTTATGTTTCTGTGATGGGTGGGGTCACAGATTTTGATGGAGTCGGCGGAGATGGTATTTTGTGGTTTATTGATAAGAACAATGTCGATTTAGCATCTGGCAGTTACAACAATGGGGGTTCACAAACATTTGACGGTGGCACAAATGGGACCAACCTGAATACGGTGGAAGTCAATATCGGTGATGTACTTTATCTAGCGATCCACCCTAAAGGAAGCCATTCATATGACTCTACTGGTGTTAATCTTACGATCAGTGTGACGAGCCCGCCCACCCCAACGCCGACACCTACGCTGACAAATACCCCCACTGCGACGGCAACCTTTACTCCAACACCAACTCCAGTTTTTATTACTCCTACCAATACTTCAACGATTACACCAACTGCGACGGAAACTTTGACAGTTACTCCGTCACCTACATCAATCCCAACCACTCCCGCACCAAGTTCTTTTGGCATTGGGAATTGTTGGGCAAGCGAGAATTCGTGGGAAAGTCACACAGTATATTATTCCATTGACCGGATTACTATCCCTGTTAGTCGTGGGTGGGATTCTTCGATCTTTGCCGCCGCCCAGACGTGGAATGACGTAGGACCAAGCCCCTTTCAATTTATTTTTGATCCAAACGGTAGTAGCAATATGATTTCTTATCAGACACCACCAGACCCTGAGTTACTGGCCCAAGTACACCCTTATTATTACACCCCTGGTATATTTATTACTGAAAAACAAATGGATATCAATCCAAACTTACCAAACGTGGACTGGAACACCAACAATACCCCTAGTGCAAACGATCCAGATTCTAATGGCACTAGTTTTTACAACATTCAGAATATTGTAACGCACGAGTTGGGGCACTTCCTTCAACTTGAAGACATGATTACTGACGGTTGTGGCGATGTGACAATGTATCATTACATAGTTCCTGGGGAACTTAAAAAAATTACTTTAGACCCGGCCGATATTGACGCAATAAACTGGCAATACCCATAATACAATTTCATCAATTATATTGTTTTGGAGACATACTATGAAAAGGAAAATATCAATTATAGTTTTTGTTGTCATAATTCTCGCCACACTATTATTTGTATCTATAAAAAAACCACCCATTGTTTTAGGTTCAAGTGGGTCACTTCCCAAATATAGTATTGATGACAAGATAGAAAGGGCGGAACTTATCTTAATCGGCGAAGTTACAACTAACCTTCCAAGTTTGTGGATGGGTCCAAATGGAAGCGACCCCAAAAATGCTTCGCCAGAAGAAGTGAATCGCGCCCGTGGGCTTTTTACCGACTCATTGATATCCGTTGACCAAATTTTGAAAGGTAACCCTCCAGCATCAGTCGTACGTGTAAGAGCCTTTACTGGTCAAACTGAAAAGGTCATTTGGGCAAGTGATGTCGAACCTTCTTATCTAAAGGGAAGAATCTATTTACTTTTTCTTAGAGAAGATTTCGGGCCGACAGCAAAGATTAACCATGGAGATTTCATTGCAGTGGGAGCTTTTCAAGGGGTTTATGAAATTGTAAACGGCAGGGCCATCTCGAGAGATGACGAATGGGTGCTCGAAGAATTGATAGCCTATATTCAAAATAAGCTTTCCGAACCTCAGGCATCCCCTACTTTGGATGTTCCCACTGCTACAGTAATAGAGCCATCCCCATCTGCTACGATTTCTCCAGATGCGACAGTTCAGGAAACAACTACGCCTTTGCCTGAGGAAACTACTACTCCCACGCCATAAAATGGCATTCCTCATAGCATCCCTAACGTAAATGAAAAGCGTCCCGCAATATTGCGGGACGCTTTTGTATATTCCACCACTTTCCACTTTCTACAGAATCTTACGCTTCTACTTTTTGCCGTGTCTTCTTGGCGGATGCCGAGGCTGTGTGGAATACGATCTTGTTCTCCTTCGTATCCACATCCACCATTACTACGGCTCCATCCTTGAACTTTCCGCTGAGCAACTCCACTGAAAGCGGACTTTCAACATATTTCTGGATGGCCCTGCGTAACGGGCGTGCACCAAAGGCGGAGTCGAATCCTTCCTTGGCAAGCCATGCCCGCGCGGCATCCGTCAATTGGACGGCGATGTTATGTTCATTGAGTCGATCCTGTACTTCCTGCATTTGAAGCACCACGATCTCTTCCATTTGCGCAATCGAGAGCGGTGAGAACATAATGATCTCATCGATGCGGTTCAGGAACTCAGGGCGGAATGCATCTTTAAGCGCCTTCTCGATCTTATCGTGAGCTTCGCGTTCCTCACCACCTGATTTTTGCGGAAGGAAGCCCAAAGTGCCGCCCTTCTTCACGTATTCAGTACCCAGGTTCGAGGTCATGATCAGAACCGTGTTACGGAAGTCGACTACGTTGCCCTGACCATCGGTCATGCGTCCATCATCCAAAATTTGCAGTAACGCGTTCCAGACTTCAGGATGTGCCTTTTCGATCTCATCGAACAGCAAAACGCGATAGGGTCTGCGGCGGACTGCTTCTGTGAGTTGGCCGCCTTCCTCATAACCAACGTATCCGGGCGGCGCACCAAACAAACGGCTGACCGTATGCTGTTCGCGATACTCAGACATATCAATACGCACCAGCGCTTCTTCATCATCGAACATGAACCAGGCTAAAGCCTTGGCGAGTTCGGTTTTACCAACACCCGAAGGCCCAATGAAAATGAATGAACCAATGGGGCGTTTTGGATCTTTCAACCCTGAACGTGCGCGGCGGATCGCATCGGAGATGGCGTGAATGGCCTCATCCTGCCCAATGATGCGTTCGTGCAAACGCGCTTCCATTTGCAGCAACTTCTCTGATTCCGTTTCCATCATCTGAGTCACGGGAATGCCCGTCCATTGATGGACAACGGATGCAATATCATCCACATCCACTACTTCATCGAGTTGATGTTCAGATTCCCATTTATCGCGCTTGGTTGTGTATTCCTGCTCGAGGCGCAGGCGTTCTGCTTTCTTTTGGGCGGCGCGTTCATAGTCACGCTCCAGACCAGCCTGTTCCTCTTCGGCATGAAGTTTATCAAGCTCAGTCTTCAAAGCCTTGAGATCGGGCGGCATGGAATATAAAGCCACACGTAATTTTGCGGCAGCTTCATCGATCAGGTCAATGGCTTTATCGGGCAGGTGACGATCCGTCACATAGCGATCTGCCAGGCGGGCGGCGGCCACCAGCGCCTCATCCGAAAAGTGGACTTTGTGATGCGCTTCATAACGGTCACGCAAACCTTGCAGCATTTTGATCGTATCATCCACGCTCGGTTCCTCGACATAGATGGGAGCAAAGCGGCGTTCAAGCGCTGCGTCTTTTTCGATATGCTTATGGAATTCATCCAGCGTGGTGGCGCCGATGCATTGCAGTTCGCCTCTTGCGAGGGCCGGCTTGAGCATGTTGCTCGCATCCATCGCGCCTTGAGCTGCTCCTGCTCCGACGACTGTGTGCAACTCGTCGATCATCAAGATGACGTCACCCTTCGCGCGTTGGACTTCATCCATAACAGCTTTGAGGCGTTCTTCAAACTCACCGCGGAAGCGGGAGCCTGCGATCATGGCGCCCAAATCCAAAGCCACTACGCGTTTGCCGCTTAATATCTCTGGCACATCATTGGTGGCGATCTTCTGCGCGAGGCCTTCGGCAATGGCGGTCTTACCCACGCCTGCTTCACCGATCAACACAGGGTTGTTCTTGGTGCGGCGGGACAGGATCTGAATTAACCGCATAATTTCCTTGTCGCGGCCGATGACCGGGTCAAGTTTTCCTTCGCGTGCCAGTTGGGTTAGGTCACGAGAGTATTTTTCGAGCGTGCGGTATTTGGTCTCGGCTTGCGGATCGGTGACACGCTGGCCGCCTCGCAGATCCTGAACGGCATCATAAACACGGTCACGAGTCAGCCCAGCGGATTCCAAAATACGGGCGGCGGGTGTATTGCGCTCAGTGAGGATTGCAAGAAAGATGTGCTCTGTGGAAATGTACTCATCTTTCAGACGATTCGCCTCCTCGTTTGCCAGATCAATGATCCGCTTGACACGAGGCGTAATGAAGATCTGCCCCGCGCCGCCGCCAAAGATATTCGCCTTTGGGCTGGCACGCAGAGTCGCATCGAGTCGCTCGGTCAGCGCTTCGGAACTGACATTTAATTTTTCAAGGATTTGGGGAATCACACCACCTGGCTGTTCAATAAGGGCCAGCAGAATGTGCTCAGTATCGATCTGGTTATGCCCATAGCGCTGGATGATCTCCGCGGCACGCTGTGCGGCTTCCTGCGCTCTCTCTGTAAATCTATCAAATCTCATCATGGTTAATATCCTCCGTAGGGACACAGCGGGACAATTTTTTCGCGAAAGCCATAAACCGACTCGCTTTGCCTCTACAATTTTACATGCAGGCATTATAACAAAAGCCACATTGACGAATTATCAATGCGGCATAAGAGATGTGTAAGATTTTGGAGTGGTGAGAAGCGCGAGCGTTTATTTAGGTGCGTGCCTGTTCTGCAGATTGGTTAACAGGGTTGATAATGCAACGGTTAGGAATATCAGCAGGAAAAGCATTACTCTCAACTCACCGCCTTGCTCGGAATTGGTTAAACCCTCGCGAGCAAGAAAAACAAGGTTAAGGAGAAGATACAAGCCAATGGCACCGACGGCTGTTGGCAGGGATTTGGCATTGAATCTTCCCAGCGCCAGAATTGCCAGCCATAAAAATATGATCACATTCGAGGAAACGCGCATAAATTCCAGTTGATCTGTGGCAGCATGAATGAAAATATCAAATAGCTGGATGAAGGCAATACCAATCCCCAGAATTTTCAAGATCGAAGTTGCATCGTTGCGTTTTGTCATTTGGCCTTTTCTTTCTAATGAAGAATGAAATTATCCAACCAGAATTAACTCACCTTACGCAGTGTCATTCTGAGCGGAGCGAAGAATCTCCGGCTTCAAGGGTAGAGACCCTTCGCTCCGCTCACATCGTCCCGATGTCCTTCGGGAGGGAATCACGTCCAAATGCGTAGGGTGAGCAATTAATATAGGACGTAATGATCTCCCTAACTATTTTTCTGATTCAGATTTGCCAACTACCTGAAACAGTGTAATTTGCATACCGTCAGGGTCTTGAAGCCGCACATTGTAATCACCCCACGGGGTAGTGACGGGTGGATGAATTAATGTCGCTCCGTGAGCGAGTAACCGATCCATAGCCGCCTTCAAGTCGGGCACTTGCAATGCAAAGCGGATCTGCCCGCTGACGCGCTTTCCTGCTTCGATTTGGTCAATGGTATCGGCCTGGATTTCGTCAAACAGTTCCAAAGTAGCAGCGCCCATATTGAGAATGAGCGCCCTTCCACCACCGTTGTTCCAAATTGCAGCGGGTTCTATTCCAAGCCCATCACAATAGAATTTCACCAATCGTTCATAATCACTGGTCGTGAGCGCAACTCGCAATTCACTGATAGGTGGGGTTGAATTCGGTGTGACCATATTGAGTAAGTTATCCTTTCGTAATTACATAGTATCGCATAATTTGCTAAACAAGAGTTGTAATATTTATTCGCAATTCTCGTCAAAAAGTTTAATTGTTTATGCAATGAGCGATAATGTACCATCAAATCATAATTTTCGGACATCTTCCAAATCAACTTATCGAGATTACTCAAGTATTCGCATTCACTTGTTTACATCGAGGGAAAGATATGAAAACATATTGTGATATTATCCATCCAGATTTACTACACAAGGAGCTTTGATATGAAAAGGTCTTTTCTGGTCTTCAGCACATTATTTGTACTACTTTTACAGGCATGTGGAGCTCCACCCGCGGCCACCGAAGCGCCGAGCGTAACCATCAGCGAAACATCAACAGAAGCACCGACAGCGGCACCAACAACTGAAATAACCGCTGAACCGATCGTCCATACTACCATTCCGTCGGAAGGGACGGAGATTCGTGCAAACGCACATGATAACGAGGAAAGTACAACATCGGGAAATAAAGATGTAGTGTTCGGCGATGACTTTCAAAGCAATCGCTTCGAACGCCCCCTTACCGCCAATGATATGAATTACCTGCCCGACCTGGATATTGTGGATTTTTCGATTACAAGCGACGATAACTTCTTTTACATCCGCATCATCCTGGCTGGCGTAGACCCTGCCACTCAATCACTCAGCGGTTCCTATGGCGTTGAATTTGATAAAAACTCAGACGGGCGCGCTGAAATTATTCTTATCACCAAGCCTCCCTACAGCACTGAATTTACAGCCAGTAATGTTTATCTATTCTTTGATGGAAACGGTGATATTGGCGGCGAACAAGCCGCCCGCCCGGATGAAGCCTTAGGCGATGGCTACGAATTGGTTTTATTTGACCTTACTCACAACACCCATCCACAAGATACAGACCTAGCGTGGGTGCGTTTTGTAAACGAGGGTAAACCTTCAATAGAGATTGCCTACAAAAAATGGCTTTTCAAAGACGGCAATGAAAATTTCATGTGGAGCGTATTTGCAGGCGACATCACATTAAATCCCCTTCTCTTTAATTTCCACGATACAATCACGGAAGCAAATGCTGGTTCGCCGACAAAATCCAACCCAAACTATCCCATCACAGGGCTGGCTGCAATAGATAATACATGCCGAGTTCCCTTTGGGTTTCAAGCTACAGGCAACGAACCACTGGGCTGTTCGGTAAACACATCGATTGTTGAGGCTGGAGGGGAACCTGCTGAATTTTGCAATCAATTTCCAACGGCCTGCAAGCGTCAACCAAATCCACCGCCAGCTATCAATATTATTCAAGGCTTCCTTGAAGTTTGCCAGAAGGTTGGTTGTGAAGAGCAATTACAATCGCCATCAACTACTGATAAATAAATATCCCCAATCACCTTCTCTGATCCCAATCTTCTTCTGAAACAGCCAACCGTATCTTCATGCTATCACCATCTTTCTCGCTATCTACGTGGGATCAAAAAACTCGAAGCCAGCCTGTCCTGGCGCTTGCCCAGGGAAAATTCTTTTAGATTATGCATTTCAATCAGGCTGCACACGGTTTTCGATCTCCCACACGTGATCCAGAACATGCCATGCCGTGCGGCGGACAAAGTAACGGGGTGACCAACGTTTCCCACCACGTGGCCCCTGTTTAGCGATTTCACCATGTGCTGACGCTGCCAAAGTTTTCAGAATGGCTTGTCGGATATTCTCTTGAGACGGTTGATGCGCCTCGTTTGGCGGTACTTTCCCACCCAAGCTGGAGAGGTAGCTTATCTCCGAACCCTGCACGTGTTGAAGGATTCCATTCAGGGTTCGGCCCCCACCACGTGGGCCGGTGCTCAGGGTCTTCCTCTCGGCACTCTCGGCCATAACATCCAAAGCCCGCCAACAGGCCCTCAAGATGACTTGTAGACGTTTCAATTCCGTGTCATTGATTGGGAGTTCATCACTGGTTGGGGCCCGGTCGGGCGCACCAAAGTCGGTTGTGGCGTTGCCTTTCAGTCGCTCGATCACGGCGAACGCAGAGATATCAGTCGGTGCATGGAAACCGAGCCGAGCTGACCGTAGAACCCGCCCATAGCGGGGACCGTAATCGAAGAGGGCCTGCAAGGCTGAGTGCTCGTCATGTCCGCTGCGACACCAGCCTGGCCAGTTGAGGGCACCAGCGAATGTTCGTTTCTTGCCGATCTCAAGGTACACGTCAATCTTATTAGATGATTGAGCCATCAAATGCCATCCAGCCACAGTTCGGACATTTTGTCATCATTAGTAACCATAAAACGGCCAATCAACTACAAAATATTTCTCGTTGCAATCTTTCACAACTCGGAATAAAAATTGCGAAAGCATCACATTGTTATTGTCTGGTAGCTGATAAAGACTTCCATCGTCTCTTATAAACTCCACCGTGAAATGATATTCCATCGGCGAAATCTGCTGTTCTCCTACTACACGAGAGACTCTAAGGGAACATTGAAAATCATCAAACTCACAAGCTGTTCTAAGTAGGGCTGGATAATCCTGTTTATCTACATCAGGATGCCACATGATTATCATTCCATAACCACCACTGAATACCTTTGAAGCTTCAGCATATTTCTTGCTAAAAAGATGATCGAAAAAACTTACGAGAACATTCTTGGCGCGTTCCATCGATGCGTTGTTGGCAACTATTGGAACTGTCGGCGAAATCTCCGGTGTTTCTGGAGATACTGGCAGGTTTGCTGAATCTACATGAATATTTACATCATCAATCGCTGGGCCAAAAACCCAACCTTGCTGATTACTACAAAAATCGACTAATAACCAATCCCCCTGCTTTTCAAGAACATCAAAGAAGGCAAGCGGATCTTTCTTAACTGGTAGGAAATGTGCTACCTCAAATTCGCAGCCAGGGCCCTGGCGAATAGCAAAGGCGGGAAATTCATCGAGATAAACGCTTGGTCCATTACTGCCGTAAAACGGGCATAGTTGGGATGGGGTCGAAGTGTATGGAATTATTGATGTTATGGTCGCTTGAGAATGTAAAGTCACAATAGGCGTAACAGTCGCTGAGCTGGATGGGATTGGTGTAGGCGAAGCGGTAGAGACAGAACCACACGCAACCATCTCTAAAGAAAACCACAAGAGCACAAGAATCTTTTTCATCCTGTTTTCATTTCATGCGAAACGCCAATGGTTTGCGTTGACCTCGGCTGGGCGGGCGTGGACTCTGCTTGGGAGCAGGAAAAACTCGAAGCAAGGAAAATGCTTGACTGCGAAGCGTCCCTCACATCTGCTAAACGCTTTGTTAGCCCGCTGTTTTGATGGCTACTTGGCTAATAACTAACGAAATAATTGCACTAACAAGTATTGCTGAATAATAGAATTTTCCTATTCTTTTAAATTTGGTTGTATTGTGTTCTTCAACCACGACAAAATCTAACCAAGTCTGCGTCCATTTTC
>NZ_JBXMTI010000126.1:0-60918 GCF_057083605.1 Candidatus Villigracilis sp.
GCGCCCAATGCGGCAGGAGGTCCTGGCGGGCTGGCGGAGCGTTGCCTTTTTTTGATTTCGCCATCCCTCGTGCAGCACAAAAAGCTTTGATTTTTTCCCTCTTGACAACTGCTACTCATCGGTGGGCCGCCCCATTGCATACCGACTCAATCTTCCATCATCTTTGGTAACTTTTTCGCATTCGCCACGGTGGAACTGACCTCTTTTGGCAAAGGTGGTATGCCGTCAAAACCTGTTCGTTCCGCGAAACGTGTCACCATTTTGCGCAAGGCTTCCGGTTCCCAAGTTGCCATTTTTGCAACGCTATCTACTCCGGCATCGTAATACAGCCTGGCGCGAATCCCCTTCACGCCCGGCAGACGTGCTAAATCTGACAACTTCACAAGCTCCAACAGAATAGACTTGGGAACGTTGGCCTCCTTTGCAAGGGTAGACCGCTGTTTCTTCGTGCTACCTGCTGCCAACAACTGTTCGGCATTCTTGAGGCCGATGGCTTCGAGCTTTGCGATGCATTCTGGATCAACACCGCGAAAGTCTCTCAATTTGAAAGGATTACGTTTTTTTTCTGCCATACTCAATCGCTTCTCCTCTCCTTGAAATGAGGTACAACTGGGCGGCCCAACTATGGTTTATACAGTGTGCTGTATAAACCCCCGATTTGGGGTGTTATACAGCAATTTTGCTGTATAAGCACCCTATCGACGGCAAAAGCTTAAAATATTGTTAAAAGTATAGCATAATTAAAAATGAAAAATATAAAAAGCACCCATTGAAGTGGGCACTTTTTATGGCTACTATTCTATTTCAATCTCAGGTGCGGCGAGGCATGTTGCTTCCTCCACGCTTTCGGAGAGTCGCTTTTGCTAAAAGCTGCCTAGCTATTCATGAACGCTTCAAGGTTGTCCTTGCTGATCCTGTACGCCTTGCCGACTTTCTTGGCTTTCAAGCTTTTGTCTTTGATGGCTTCGAGGATATCATCCTCGGTTACCTTCATGAACTGGGCGGCTTCAGCGGGTGTCATAATGTCGGGCATCTTTCCGCCAGAGCTGCCACCGCCACCTGGTTGTTGATAGCCGCCTTGTAAGGCTTGCCCCATGATATTGCCAATACCCATACCAGCGCCAATGCCAGCAGTGAGACCGGCGCCGCCGCCTTCGTTCTGAGCCGCATCGCGCATTGCATCTGCGGCCTGCAACTGTGTATAGGTTGCCATATCGAGCATGCCCATATCGCGCAATTCCTGGGCAGATTTTTCGGACGGTTTGAGATTGCCAATGTAGAAAGTCTTAAGCGTCAGGCCGATCGCCTCGAAGTCTTCCTTGGTCTTCGCGCGCACTGCTGCCCCGATCTCTTCCGTCAGACCGATCATTTCAGGAACGGAATTCTTCGCGGCGGTTTCGCCGAGCGCATCCTGCAATTTGGATAACAACATGGTGCGTAAACGCTCTTCAATGTCGGAGGTCCGGTAGGCATGTTGTACGCCCACGATTTGCGTCACGAATTGCTGCGGGTCCTTCACCTGGAATGAGTATGATCCAAATCCCTGCAACAGAGCCACGCCCAACCCCATGCCTGGGTTGCGGACGATGATCGGCTGAGGTGTGCCCCATTTTTTATTTGCAAATTCCTTGCGCGCGACGAAGTACACTTCAGCAGGGAACGGCGTGCGATCATTGAAAGCCTTGCCGACGAAATCGATCAACATTGGGATGTTGGCAGTTGCGATAGTGTGCCGCCCAGGTTTGAACACGTCCAACGCATTGCCGTCGCGGAAGAACACCGCGCTCTGGCTTTCGCGCACTATCACCTGTGAACCGACGCGGAAATCGCCAATGCCCTGTTCTGGAAAGCGGTGCACGATCTCGTCAGACATTTCATCTGCGTATTCAATGACATCAAAAATTCTAGCCATATCTCACTCCTTTTGAATGATTAACGATTTTATTATAGTCGAACTAACTTTTAGCAACAAGAACCGTTTGTCTTATTTTTCTACGAATTTCACTCCCGATTCGTTTCACAACCTGACCAATCACTGCTAACTGAAAACTGATCACTGATAACTCGCACGCCTCATTCCTGACCTTCAACCTGCCGCGCTTTCATTGGCTTTCCTGTCCCTTTGGCTTTGATCATCATCACCTCAGCCATAATGCTGACCGCGATCTCTTCGGGCGTTTCGGCCTGCAACTCCAAACCCATCGGCGAGTGGACTCGCGCGATCTTTTCCTTGGAGATGCCTTTATCTTTCAAGGCTTTGGCGGTAGTGGCCCAACGGCGGCGAGAGCCAATGACGCCGATATAGGCCGCGGCGGAGTCCAGAAGCGGGGCTATGCCTGCTGAGTCCACGTTTGAACCGCGAGTCGTCAAGATCAGAATAGTGCGTTTGTCAATCTTAGTGTGTTCATTAAGTTTATCCATAGTTACAGGGTAATAGGCATCTGCGCCCGGCACAACTTCAGGCGTACAGAATTCGGGGCGATCATCACAGACCGCCACGCGGAATCCCAGCCACTTTGCCAAATGGACGACTGCCTTGCCCACGTGACCTGCGCCAATGACGACCAGGAGCGGGGGAGGAAGGATTGGTTCCACAAAGACCTCCACTTGGCCGCCACACACGCCGGGGTCGCCGCGTGAAGGGTCGGCCATGTTGTAATGTAAAAGACGCGGCTCGCCATCTGTGATCGCCATCCACGCTTCGTCGAGCACGCGATGCTCAAGGTCACCGCCGCCCACAGTGCCGATGAATTTGCCATCCGGGTAGACCAGCATTTTGCTGCCTACATGCCGTGGCGTGGAGCCTTCGCTCTTGGTCACTGTGCACAGGGCGGCAGAGCCATTTTCTTTTTCAACTTCGGAGAGAGCTTGATAAATTAAATTCACTTTATTTGTCCGTCATTTGCTTTTCGATCTCATTCATAGTTTCGTTAAAAGATTTTTCCAAATCTATGTTGTGCTCATGTGCCAGGACGATGATCGACCATAGGCAATCGGAAAGTTCATGCTCTAGTTTTTCCTTGCTATTGGGAATGTTACGTTTGCCGTTTTCTGCAACGATGAGTTTTACAAGATCACCCACATCGCCAACAAAGCCAAGCGCTATTTCTTCATTCGTCCATGACGAGCCGTAAAGCTGATTCTCTTTCTTCTCGTATTGCTTGCGAATTTTTAGAGCTCTGTTGATGATTGTTTGAAATTCCATTTTTGTTTAGCTTTCCAGCAATCCCAACACTGCGGGAAGCAATTGTTTCTTCCTTGAAACCACACCTTGTGCGTCGCGTGTGCCGTCAGCCATAGGGGGGTAGGGTAGGTCGTTCAGGATGGCGGGCGCGTTGGATGAGATCAGCAGGCGGCTGGTGCCGCGCACAATATCGGTCACTAAAAGCATGGCGAAGTCGAGTCCGCGTTTATCACGCAGGTCGTTCAAGGCATTTTGTAGGGGTTCAAGATGTTCGGTCAGTTGCAGGATGTCCGTCACTTCGGCTTGGGCAACAGCGAATTTAAATCCGCCGCCTTCGAAAGGCTTGATATCAGTACTGACCACATCTTTCGGGTCGCGATTGGAGAGCCCTGCGCCTGCGCTTAACACGGCCTTACCATAAGATTCAATTGTCTCACCTTTCAGCGGACTTCCGCCCACGAATGCCCAGCGCGCCAGTTTTTCGGCGGCGTCTTTGTCACGCTGTGTGGTGGTGGGAGATGTCAGGATGAGCGTATCAGATACCAGTCCAGCCAGAAGCGTGCCTGCCAGCGGTGGCGGCATGGAGAGCCCAGCCTCGGCGGTTAGCTCGGTCACCAGTGTCGAAGTCGATCCAACTATATCTACCGTGAAGCGGATGGGTTGATGGGTGTACGGGTTGCCAAGCCTGTGATGATCGAGGATCTCAAGCAGTTCGGCCTCTTCGAGCGCGGCGATTGCCTGACGTGGTTCGTTGTGATCGACAAGAATGATCTTGAGCCGCGGTGGATTCAGGACTTCACGCTGGGTTGCAATGCCCATATAAACGCCGTGTTCATCCACCACCCAGTAATCATTGTATTCATCGCGCAATAATTTATTGAGTGAATCGCGGATGTGGGCATTCGCCGCATACTTCGGGACGGCTGTATCTGCCGCATCTTTGCATTTTTCTGCCATCATCTCGCGCACTGTGGTATCACCGGGGCGAGGGCCAAGGGTTTCGCTAAAATATTTGAAGAGACTCATGCCGTTGATAATGCCGTAAGGGACTCCGTCTTCGCTAACCACGGGAGCGATACCACCAGTTTTGCTGGCCAGGCTCCAGGCTGCGCCAAGCTGTGAATCCGGGCGGATGGTGTCGAGGCGACGCATGACAGAACCAAAGCGAGGCGAGGCATCAGTGAGGAGTGTGGGGGCATCGAGGCGGAGGGTTTTTAATACCCATGACGTTTGCGGATTCAGCGCGCCGGCGCGAGCGGCAACAGCGTTTGTATTATCGCGTTCGCGCAGGAGCCAGGCATAGCCCATGGCAGAGGCAATAGAGTCAGTATCGGGGTTGATATGGCCTACTACGAAAATCTGGTCAGACATTTGATTCTTTCTTGTTCATATATGCTGAAAAGTATGGGTGGTTTTCTGATTATATCTCGCCTTTATCCAGCATCTCCAAAAAGATGTTAACAACCTGGGGATCGAAATGTTTCCCTGATTGATCGATGAAGTATTGTATTTTTTGTTGGTGAGGCCAGGCTTTATTGTAGGGGCGATCATAACTCAGTGCATCCCAAACATCCGCCACGGCAAAGATGCGGGCAGAGATCGGTATTTGCCCTCCTTTTAGTTTTTGTGGATATCCGGTTCCGTCCCATTTTTCATGATGCGAGTAGGGAATCTCGGTTGCCTTGTTTAGAAAGGTGATGGGCAATAGAAGTTTGTAAGCTGTTTCAGGGTGTTGCTGTACGATCAGTCGTTCCTCGGGTGTGAGCTTCCCCGGCTTGTGCAGGATCTCATCGGGAATGCTTATTTTTCCAATATCGTGCAATATGGAGCCGCTGCGAATATCTTCAAGTTCTTCACCCTCTATTCCCATTTTTCTCGCGATCTTCAAGGTGTTTTCCGTCACACGGCGGGAATGACCCTCTGTTTCCTTGTCACGTAATTCCAACGCGCGGGCGAGTCCCTCGAGCATGGTGTCGTAGGCATCTGCCAATTCCCGTGTGCGTTCGCGGACGCGATCTTCAAGCCTGGTATTGAGATTTCGGAGCTCATGTTCCAGTTCTTTGAGCGCGGTAATGTCGTGCGAGATATAGATGCGCCCCATCATTTCACGTTGCGAGTTGTAAAGCGGCCAGACCGTTAATTCGTAATGGATCTGTTTTTTTTCGATATTAAAGATCGCTTCTGTGCGTGCGTAGGAAACATGTGTGTACATTTTTATGGGGATGGGAAAATCATCAAACACTATTTTGGCAGGTTCACCGATAACCTCATTTGCCTTTTTTTCAAGTAAGACCAGCATCGAGGAATTAATATCCACAATAAGGTTTTGGTTGTCCAAAATGACAACAGGGTCCACCATGGCTTCAAATGCCTGATCGCGCCCGATGGGAGCAATCTCGAAGATCCGAAAGCGGAACAGACCCCATGCGATGATCAAATTCCCAAGGGCGGCTGTAAATGGGGTGGCATCACGTTGTGGCGCTATGCTTATATTTAAGAGGGAAAAGATGGTACCAATGAAAGGGATCAGGAAACCCAGGATGATCAAAACGATCTGGGCGCGGTATAGGCCATGAGGGTGAATAATACGACGGAGTAATATATACAGCCCCCAGAGCATAAGGGTATAGCTATAGAAGACATCCCCTAAAATTACGGGTGTAAATTTGTAAAATAATTCAGAGAATGGGGAGCCAGGCACCAGGTATGCATTTTTGTATATCAAATGGTGACAATTATCTGTGATAAGCAGAAGTGTGAACAGCACTGGAGTAATGAGTGAAGTCAGGAGTAAAGTTCCTGGCTTGCGAAGTTTGTAGTCTGTGAATTGAACGGCGAAAACTGGCAGTGCAACAATTATCAGCAAACTTGCCAGCCATTCAAAGCCGTCCCAGAAGATTTTCCCGGCCAAGTCCGGGCTGACCAACTCCATGATGAATCCGCCAATCCATAAGGATTGCCCGAACACATACCAACTATATGCAATTGCCCCCTGCGCGTGGCGTCTGCTCCATGAATAGAGCAGAATGGCGATGGATAGTGATAACGAAACAAAATATGGGATTAAATAAAGGGTTTCAGCGCGGGTCATGATGAGACAATAAAAATCCTGAGATTAGGATTATATCTCGCCTCGGTTTAGAAGTTCGATGAAGATTTTCACAATCTTCGGGTCAAAATGTTTGCCCGACTCATCCTGCAAATATTGGGTTACTTTTTCCTTGTCCCATGCGTTTCGATAGGTGCGGTCGGATGATAGTGCGTCCCATACATCGGCCACTGCGAAGATTCGCGCCGTAAATGGGATTTCATTCCCTTTCAGCCCCCGCGGATATCCACTGCCATCCCATTTTTCGTGGTGACAATAAGGAATCTCCAGCGCCTTTTCCAGGTATGGAATCCTGGAGAGCAGGTCATATGCCACCTGGGGATGAAGATTGACAATTTCCCTCTCCTCTTTTGAGAGAGGCCCATCTTTTCTTAGGATCTCATCCGGGATCGCCATTTTGCCAATGTCATGCAGGATCGATCCGCGACGGACATTCATCAGTTCGTCTTCTTTCACGCCCATGGCCCGCGCGATGATCAGGGTCGCTTCCATCACGCGCCGCGAATGGCCTTCTGTTTCTTTATCCCGCAGTTCAAGCGCCTTGGCCCAGCCTTCCAGCGTTGTATCGTATGCCACTGCAAGGTCTGCTTCGGCCTGTTTTAGCTTGGTGATATCCAAAATAGATACCATCACCCTACTCCAGGAATCCTCATGGCCGGGCGAAATATTACCATTGACGATCAGGTAAAGCGGATTCCCGCTGCGGTCTTTCCGTTTCACATTGACTTCAAAATGACTGCGGTTTGCGATAAGGGCAAGGAGCTCACTAATAAAATCGGCGAGATATTCAGGATGCATCAATTCGCTAACGCTGACTTGCAGCGCCTTTTTACTTTCCACCGCATACCATTTTATGGCTGCCTTGTTGACATCTACGATATAAACTGATTCCAGGAATTCCTTGGCTACCTGCGGATGTTCCTTGAAATAAACTTGAAAATCGCGGACTCCGCTGCGCTCCAACTCGTTGATGCGCTGTTTAACTACCGAGAAATCCTCCTCCAACAATGGAATGGGGGAGTCTTCAAATAGAGCGCGATATCGCTCTTCGCTTTCTCTTAATTCACCCGTTCTTTCTTTAACTCGCTGGTCAAGTTCGGATGAAAGGATGCGATAACTGACTTCCAAGGCCTTGGTCCTCGTAATGTCGTGAGCTACAATGATGTGGCCGATCAATTCGCGATTGTTATTGATCATGGGCGAGACGCTGATGTCGTAAAAAAGCGTATCGTCCTGTGTTTTGACGGAAATTTCCCTTCTCTCTTCGTGGGGCTTCTCAAGCATTTCAAGAAGATCAGGCCAGTCGTCTAATATGTCACGGGGCAGGCGTCCAACTACTTCCTGATATTCTTCCTCGATCATGTTTAGCGCCGCAGAATTAATATCCACGATGCGATTCGTTGTATCCAGTACGATCACCGCATTGTTCAAGTTTTCGACAATACGCTCGCGTGCGATAGGTGTAATGTCGAAGAGCCCATAGCGAAATAATCCCCAGGCAACAATCAGGTTGCCCATCGCGAATGAGAACGGAGCCAGATCCCGCTGCAGTGTGATCTGTATGCCTGCCAGTGCAAAAAGTGACAAGATAACCGGGATTAAAAACCCGAATGCCACTGTTAGATATTGCAGCCGATAGACTTGGTTCGTTTGGAAGGCGCGCCTGATCAGCAAGCTGATGCCGTAAAAATTTGCACCATACACATAAAATATGGCATAGATATAAACGACAATTGTGAGATCATATAGAAGTTCGGGGAAGGGATATGCGGCGCTGAGATGTGGGTTGGGGTAAATTAAATGATGCAGGCTGTCGGTTAATAAGAGCAGACTGAGTGTAAGTGGAAAGAAAAGCCAAAATCCCCATGTGATGCGCGGGTGTCGAAATTTCTTCCCTGAAAATCGAACTGCGAAAATCAGGAAGGGAAGGATAACAAGGAATGAATCCGTCAGCCACTGAAGTTTATCCCACATCAATTTGGTTTCAAGATTGGGGCTGACCAGCTCAAAGATGAAGGCGAATATCGTAAGGGATTGTCCGCCCACAAACCAGAGATAGGTCTCGGCCCCTCTTACGCGGCGATGCTTCCATGAATATAAAAATACACCCAGTGTAATCGCAAGTGAAATAAAATACGGAAATAGGTAAAAGAACTCTTCGCGGTTCATTGATGGTTTTTGTGGAGCTACCTATTCAGGATCGGTGCATTTAACAGTGCTGCATGAATTTTGTATAGACATCATTATATCGTGCATCTTCAAGCCAAGCACGAAAGGCTTGGCAGTCGTTTTGCCTTTTACCATTGCACCTGCGAGTTTTGAATCCAAAGCTTGATTTGCTCACCTTGCCAAATTCTTGATTGCCCTCCAGACTTTCTCCGGTGTAGTAGGTATGTTATCCACGTTCACTCCCAATGCATCCAGGATGGCGTTTCCAACAGCAGGTGCGACACCATCCATGGGAATCTCTGCCACGGCTTTCACGCCGAATGGATGACTCGGTTCAAACGTCTCCACGAAAATTGTTTCCAGTTCTGGCATCTCATCGGCGCGAAAGAGGTGATAGCGGTCAAAGTCACGTTCGATGGCGTTACCCTTCTCGTCGTAACGCATTTCCTCGGTGACGGCATAGCCGAGAGCTTGTGTCATGCCGCCTTCGATTTGTCCCGAAGCAGTGAGCGGATTCACGATCACGCCTGAATCTACTGCCATGACGAGCCTATCCACAGTGACTTGACCCGTCTCGGTGTCCACAGTCACTTCGGCGAATTGCGCGGCAAATGGAGGCGGCGACACAGGCGAGACATAACTTGCCACGCCCATGATCTGTTCCTGATTATTTTTGTGCAATGAATCAAGAGCGATTTCAGCCATTGAAACTGATCTTCCATCGGGTGCAATTGCCATGCGATTGGCGAGTCTAAAATCTTCCGACTTGTATACTTGTTTACCTGTTTCCTTGTCTACTTCTTTGTTCAGCATCATCGCCGCGCGGACTCTGACTCTCTCCGCAACAATTTTTGCTGCATTGACAGCAGCTGTGCCAGAAATATACGTGGTTGAAGAAGCATATGCACCCTTATCGAATGGTGTGAAATCTGTATCCGATGAATAGCAGATCATGTCTTCCACAGGTACACCCAATACTTCTGCGGCCATTTGCGCCAGGACAGTGTCCGAGCCGGTGCCGAGATCGGTTGCGCCGACTAAAAGGTTGAAAGAACCGTCGTCATTCATCTTGATGGATGCACCGCCCATATCAAGGTACGGAATGGCTGTCCCTTGCATGACCATCGCGACGCCAATGCCTTTTCTTTTGGTCGAAGGTCGAAGGTCGAAGGTCATACCAGACTTTTGACTTTCGACTTTTGACGAAGAATTTCGCCATTCTTCATTCCCATACTTATCATCCCAGTTGATGGCGGCGCGGCCCTGGGCAACGCATTGCTCCAAGCCCACGGTGTGAATGATCTCGGGGCGTGGTTCGCGGCCCTCATTCCATGCCGTTGAGAACGGATGATATTCGCCCGGGTGAATGGCGTTCTTCAAGCGGAAATCTATGGGGTCAAAGCCCATGGCGCGGGCGATCTTTTCCATATGACGGTCGAGCGGCCAATAACCTTGCGGTACGCCATATCCACGGAAGGCGCCAGCGGGAGGTGTGTTGGTGTAAACCACGTCCGCATAAAAGCGGATGTTGGGAGCTTTGCGATATTCGCCATCGCCAACGTACAAAGCCATGGCTTTATGACCTGTATTGCCAGTGACGGTCAATGCATGACAGCCGTATGCGCCAGTGTCTGAAAGCGCATACATCGAGTTGGCTGTGATGGTTCCATCTTTCTTTACACCGGTCTTCATCCGCACGCGCATGGGATGTCGCGAACGCGCGGCAATGAACTCCTCTTCGCGGGTGTATTCGTAAATAACAGGTCGCTTGGTGGCAATGGTGAGATGAGCGGGCACATCCTCCATCAAGACTTCCTGTTTGCCGCCAAAGCCACCGCCAATACGCGGCTTGATCACGCGTATTCTTTTTACAGGCAATCCCAACACGGGCGCGAGCATCCTTCTCACATGAAACGGAACCTGCGTGGATGTGCGAATCACGAGGCGATCATCTTCATCCCAATAAGTGATAGTAATATGTGGTTCAATAGATGCTTGTTGAACCTTTGGTACTTCGTATTCAGCTTCGAAAATTTCATCAGCTTCCTGAAAACCTTTTTCCACATCGCCGATGTCAATACGAATTTCGGCAGCTAAATTCTTTTCAGGGTTGGAATCTGCAAAGTTGACATATTCGGGTTCTTCATGAATCCGAACGGATTCTGGCTTCATCGATTCGCGTGAGTCCAAAATAAAAGGCAGAACTTCGTATTCAACATCAATAAGGCTTAATGCCTTTTCTGCAATTTCAGGAGTCTCCGCTGCGACAAATGCAACACGATCTCCAACAAAGCGAACTTTATGATCTAAAGAAAAAGTATCCAATGGCCCAGGGATCGGGTCGGATTGCCCTGCGGTGGAATACACGACTCGCGGAATATCCTGCCATGTCAGCACGGCCGCAACGCCCTCAAGCGCCCTGGCTTTTGTTACATCGATCTTTTTGATGTTTGCGTGCGCGTGCGGTGAATGTAAAACCTTGGCATGCAGCAGGCCGCGTTTTTCAAAGTCGCCTGTGAAGGCGGGCTTCCCTTGTACGAGCTTGATCGCGTCCACTTTGATTTCAGGCTTGCCAACCGTTTGCCAAGTCTGGCTTTCGGGTGTGAGAACTACCTTGGGTCGAACCAGCACACGGGTAGAGGAAGAAGCGGGCGCGTCTCCTTGAGGCGCATCAGGCTTGGGCGTTCCGAAATCCGAGTTGATGGATGAAATGTCAATCGGTTCGTCACCGCGTAATTCAGCCGCCGCTTTCAACACCGCCTGGACGGGTTTGAGATAGCCTGTGCAACGACAAAGGACACCAGAGATCGCCTCGCGGACTTGCGCCTCGGACGGGTTCGGATTTTTCTCAAGCAGACTCTTGGCTGCAAGAATTTGCGCGGGTGTGCAGTATCCGCATTGGATGGCGCCCGACTCAACGAAAGCCTTTTGCAGCGGATGCAGGCCATCGGTTTTCTTCCAGCCCTGTTCGGGATGTTCGCCCAGCGCTTCAATGGTTGCGATTTTGTGACCCTCGGCTTGTGCCGCAAGCATCGACCCCGCGTTGATAGGCTTGCCGTCCAACAAAACTGTATCTGCGCCAGAGAGCCCGCCCTCATCGCCGAATTTGACCCCGTGATAGCCAAGCCCGCGCAGCGCGCCGAGCAAGGTCATGGATGGCGCTATGTCTATCGCGTGTTCAATACCATTAACTTTAAGGGTGATGTTCATTAAGTCTCCTGTAGTGCTACAGAATTATTTCAATCGTTTTTTCAAATCTTCAAAATGAGCAAGGATTTCAGGATGGTAATCAAATTTTCCTGCGTGAGATAATGATTCCTTTATGATTTGTTCCAGTTCTTCCACATTTATTTGATTGTGTTGAATTAGAAAAATGATATCTTCCAAGTCAGTTTCAAATCCACGATCTACTTTGCTTAGTGCAATGCTGTACGGGTCGACAATATAGGCATTCACATTTCCAAATTGACCGATGTGGATTTTGCGTTGTTCGTTTCCTTCTGGTAAAGGGATGAAGCGTTCAATGGGGACAGGCTCAGTTTCCAGCCCCAGTTCGGTAGCGATCTCCTCAATGAGGATTTGAAAGTCGTCTTTTTGCATATCGTTGCCTACATAATCAATATCAAGCGTATCGCGCGAACTCCCAAGAAGGATCAATGCGCTACCTCCAAGCAGGTAAAGGGTTGCTTGTTTGGGATAGCGGCTTCCCAATCTCGCGAGAAACTCCTGTATCATCCCTTTGTTCATATTTTTCACTTGAATTTTTCCATGTGTTTGATAAGGCGTTCTGCGGCATGCTCGTATGTTCCAAGCCAATTAATTGTATGTTCGCTCATAATTTGATGGCGCTTTGCCAGTTGCAAAAGATTCTGGTTGGGATCTTTTTCTGGCAATACACCTAATTTACTGGAAAACAAGTCTGGTAATTGATTTTGTCCGCCGAAAATTTTGTGTAATCGTTCCTGATACTTTATTTGGAGGAAAACAGCGGCTGTGAAGTAAAAACGAAGAACATTTTGACCTGATTGCGGAGACAGAGACCTATCCGCTTTTTGCGCTTCAGCAGAGAATTCAGGATGACGTAGGAATAAGGGAATCAAAGACAGGCGCACGCGAGCGTTTTCACTTTGCGCGAGCAATGAGATGAGTTTTGCGGGCGCGAGCAAAGGTGTTGAACTGAACTGGCGTCCCATCAAGAATCGCACATCCCGTGCCCAGAGTTCGGAGACTAGTTGATCTTCAGAGATTATCTCAACATTCATCCAGTTTTCACTTTCTACTTTCACAAAACCTTCGTCACTTTCAAGCCAGCTTTCGCGCCTTCGATCGCAGCCTGCGAACCGACCACAACCACCGCGTTTGATTTCGCGGCCTTTTCAAGTACTTCGCCGAAAGCAATAAAATCTTCGCCGTTGGTCGATAATACTTCGTCACGGATTTTCTGCCGTATCTCATCGGTACGGCCCGTGAGGTAGCGCATCATGGAAGTATATCCCTTTGCATCGGGGAGTTGATAGGCATCCAGTTCGCCGATGGCTGCAATGATGGCTTTCTTTAATTCATTATCTGATAGGCGCGTAGCGTCGAGTCCTTTTAAGAACGCGGCGGCTTCATCGTAATTTTTGATCGTTGCTGTGATATTCGGATCGCGATACGAAAGAAAGGTCAATATGCCAGTGCTGTGATCGAATTGAACGAACGCGCCATATGCGCCGCCCAGCACGCGGATCTTTTCCCACAAATGAGTCATGCGCAAGAAGCCTGTGATCACCTCGGCAGAACCGTCGAACTCGTAACCAAGTTGGTACAGGTCCGCGCCTTTGCCCACGTAATTGACCTGTGCCGGAATGGCGAGACCTTCCTTCTCGATTTTCGTTTCAACTTCGAAGACTTTGACGTTTGTATCCTTCACGGGCATCGCAAAGATGAAATTCTCCAGATGGGGCTGCACGGTTTTCCAATTCGCCGAATCAAGCGTCACGTTGCATAGCATGGTCTTGCTGTTGATCAATGCATCGCGCATGTCTTCGAGTTTCTTCAAAACCTTCGGCCATTTCTTATCAATGTCATTCGCCAGTTCGCGCAGCGCAAAAAGATAACCAATGCCTTTGGTCTGGTCGTTGATCCAGCCCGCGCCGCCAAATTGTGCGCGCAGACGCATGTTCGCAAAGCGGTGCCCGCCGGACGCAAGGCCAGATTCCATTCCAGCTTTTTCTTCAAGCACCATTTGCTTGAGTCGTTCTTTGTTGTCGAATTTTGTGGTGAGCAGGATGTCCCTCAGGATGTTGAACATCTCTGTAGATTTTTCGACCGTTGACTTGCCTCTGATCATCAGCATTGCCACGCTCTCTCTGGACTTTTGAGTTGTCACGCTGACCGACGAGCCGTGGATTCCACCCGTGCTTTTTCCGATCCGCTGCGAGAGTTTGACGTAATCTTCGGTCTCGGTTCCCAGTTCAAACAAAGCACGCGCGAATATCTCGGTCAGTGGCAGGAGTTCCTGCGGCATGGTTCGCAAGTCAAAGCCAAGATCAAAATACACAATTCCGTTGGTGAAGATATCATGATACAGAACTTTCGCATCCTGAACTTGTATCTCTTCAATGGGAATTGTCCGCACTTGTTTATCGAGGTCCTTCAAATCCAATACGGGAAGTGTTTCCAACGCTTCAGCAGAGTCAGGAGTCTCCTGCATGAGTTTGAGTTGTTTTGCGGTCTTGACCAACTCATGTAATTTCTTTTCAGTCATCGCCTCACGTGCCGACTTTAATCGGGCCTGTTCCTCTTCCTCGAAACGGTGACCAAGCTCAGGGTCGGGTTTGAAGCGGATAACCGTCTTGTGAACATTATCCAGCAAATGCAACTGAATCATCTTTTCAAAGTAGCGGCTGTCACTTGCTAATTTGGTTTTGATCACATTGAGCGGTGCTTCAAAAGCCAGCAGGCTGAACGGATCGCCTTCGTGCATCCAGGTGGTGAGTGCACTCAGCATCACGGCAATACCGCGCGGGAACGAGCCTGTGTTGTATTCGCGCAATTGGAATTCAAGGGTGTTCATCGAAGCGGCGATCATCTCCGTGTCAATGCCATCGCGGACGAGATTCTGCAAAGTTTCGATAATGAGATTTTCGATCTTCTTTGCATGGCGGGCGCGCGTGCCTTTGAGACCAGTCGAGAAGATCATCTCGCGCAAATCAGATTCGAGGCCGAGGCCCGCGAGGTCTTCGCCAAGACCAGAGTCAACCAATGCCTTGCGGAGCGGCGAAGCGGGCGTGCCAATAAGTGCATGTTCCAAAATGTGAAAACTGAAATTCAACACGGGGTCAGATGTATCTGGTAATTTCCAGTTGACCGTGAGGTAATGCTTCTTTTCAATGTCATCCGCATCTGTGCCAGCATCGTAAGAGTATTCAATCTTCTTCGCGCGCGTGAACGGCTTGATAAGCAGCACATCGGATTTGACTTTCTTCCTTTTGTATGGCTTGAGATAACCTTCCATTAATTTCAAGCGCTTGTCGGGGTCGTCGTTGCCGTAGAAAAAAATAAAAGCATTGGACGGGTGATAATAAGTTTCCCAAAAACCTCTAAAGTTTTCGTAAGTGAGATCGGGTATGTTTGCAGGGTCGCCGCCCGAGTCCACACCATAGACATGTTTGGGGAACAGCGATTGCTGAATCACTTTCGCGAGCAAATTCTCAGGAGAGGAATAGGCACCCTTCATTTCGTTGAAGACCACGCCTTTGTAGGCCAGCGGCTCTTTCACGTTGCCGATCTCGTAATGCCAGCCCTCCTGCATCAATGTCTGTTCGGTAATGCGCGGATGTAAAACCGCATCCATGTAAACATCGATCAAATTGTAAAAATCTTTTTCATTCTGGCTGGCTACAGGGTAACAAGTCTTATCGGGATATGTGAATGCGTTGACAAAGGTCGCAAGCGAGCCTTTGAGTAATTCCACAAACGGTTCCTTGACGGGATATTTCTCCGAGCCGCCGAGGACAGAATGTTCAAGGATATGTGCCACACCCGTTGAATCCTTTGGCGTGGTGCGGAAGTTGATGGAGAACACTTTGTTTTCATCTTCGTTGATGATGGAAAGCAATCGCGCACCCGTCCGCTTGTGCTCGTACAATTTTGCATCGCAATTCAACTCAGGAATGTTTTGTTCTTTAATAAGAGTAAATGATTTGGACATGATTCTCCTAAAGTAGTTTACAGGTTGCATGTTGGAAAGTCACAAGTTAAGAACCTTCAACCTTTTACCTGCAACTTTCTAACTTTTTCTCGCAGTTCATCAATTACTTTCAATTTTCCCTTGTCTTGATAAAACCACAAATCCCAGCCGTTGGCGGGAGTTTTCAAAAGTTCCTTTGCCACTGAATGGATCGAACCCATAACCTTTCCACATTTAATATGTCCATTGGAGAGAATGACGGCTTCGCGTTTGCCTTTCGCGAAATATAATGTTTGGCCCGCTTTGAGCAGTCCGCTCTCAAGCAGCGCTCCAAACGGGACCCGAACCTGATTGCGCTTCTCAGGCAGTCCCAACGCCTCGGCAGGGGACTGGGTCGCTGCGTCAATGCGTTTCTGCGCGATATTGATATATTTCTTGTCACGTTCGATACCGATGAAATTACGTCCCAGCATCTTTGCAACTGCACCTGTTGTGCCGCTCCCAAAAAATGGATCGAGGATCACATCGCCCTGATTCGTGGAAGACAGTATGACGCGATATAACAATGCCTCAGGTTTTTGAGTGGGATGCGCCTTTAAGCCATTCCATTTGATTCTTTCCTTGCCAGTTGCCAGCGGAAGAACCCAGTCACTGCGCATTTGCAGATCGTCATTCAGGGCTTTCATCGCTTGATGGTTAAAGGTGTACTTCACACCCTTTTTCTTTTGCGCCCAGATCATAGTTTCATGCGCATTGGTGAAGCGCACGCCGCGGAAATTTGGCATGGGGTTTGAATTATGTGTCAATACCCCTGATGCTAATGAAAAAAGATGAGATTTACCTTCTACTGCAATATCCCAAAAATCTTTGGACCAAGATCTTCCAATAGCAACAACTTCACTGTCAAGTTTTGTGTTGTGATGATTACTTCGCTCAAACCGGACTTCCCCTCGAATGACTTGAAAATTCTTTTCGTGTAGTTTTATGTTTCCGGGGTGCATGCGCACACTCGCTCCGATTCTTGCGCAGAGCGTCCTTAAGTCGCTTTCAAGGAGTAGGTTTTGCGTGAAGCCTAATCTCCAGCGATTATTATTTGCGTCGTAATGACCATCTCCTTCAAGATAACCGTTTAATACTGACTCTAGAAATTGATTTGACCTGTCCCAGCATTTTTTATTTAAATGCTTATGCTTTGCGGTGTTTCCAGCAATGTACGTATCAATAATCGCATTGAGAATTTTTCCATTTAAATTAATGGTGCATCCATTGTCACTCGTTTGATGAACTGCGCAAGTGCCGTGATACGAATGTGCTATCCAGTCTAGTTTTTTAATACGCTCAGTTTCTTTGGTATGACTTGAAATCATAATTGTATCTTCGCTGCGTGAACCCTCTGCTAGATATATACCAATAAGCCAGCCAATATTTTCATCTTCTAAATTATCGGGTGTCGAAATTGATTCTGGTTCTGGCAATATGCATGTATCAATGACATCTCCAATTTCCAGTTCCTGGGTAGTAAGCAGTCCTCGTTTCGTTGGCCATTTGTGTTCTGATGTACAACGAATCCTTTCACCGCTCCGTAAAATGATCTCTTTACACTCTGCGTTGATTGATTGATGTTGCCAGCTAATCACACGCACCCATTCCTGTCCATTCCACAATTTAACGTTTTCTGAGTTAAGCCTTACTAAATCCTTTATCGTGGTTGGTCTTTCTCCGCGTTCTGTTCTTGCATATAAGTATGTTGTGGCTGAAAGGCACTTGAGCCAAATTACATCATTTAAAATCCAAAAGCCTAAATCTTGCATTGCCTTTCCAACGCGAAAAATGTTGTGATATGACCCAATGACCCAGATCGTGCCGGTTTCCTTTAACACCCGTTGAGTGGCGCGCAGCCACTTATGAGTAAATTCATCATACTCGGCAAAACTTGAAAATCTGTCCCAAGCATTATTGACCGCATCCACCTTGGACCTGTCAGGACGATAAAGATCATTTTGTAGTTGCAGGTTATACGGAGGATCAGCGAATACCAAATCTACCGAGTTCTCAGGGATGGAATTAAGAATCTCAATACAGTTGCCAGGCAGAATTTGGTTGAGGGGGAGGTTGGTCACTCGGGGAATTATACCTTTGGAAGAATCCAAAAGATATGGACAGTGTGTAAGAGGTCTTTTAAACCGTGACTTGGTACACGGATTACGTGGAAAAGAACAGATTTTTTGGCTTATTCCACATCCTCATCATCCACAATGATAGGGGGCGCAGTATTCAGCTCGTGAGCCCAAACGCCGTTTTCATTCATCATGGATGCGATTTCATAAGGGGTGAGCAGAACTTCAAGTTTCTGCGCTTCGATAAATTCCAGAATTAACTTATGTGGCGGTTTTTCTGTCTTGAAACTTTTTTGAACTTGGCCCAGGAAATATTTGGCACTTTCCTGCGAGATCTGAAATTGCGAAGCTATTTTTTCGAAGGGTTTGATCTTATCCATATTTTTCCAGGCTATTTCAAACTTTCCAAACATCTCTTCGCCAATACTGCCGCCACATCCATTCTATATTCTGCGGAGGCCCATTCATCATTGGCTTCATGGTAAGCGTTGCTAGCGGCGATCTCGATGCCATTGGCTTCGGTGCCATCCATCGCTAATAAAGGACTCTTGCCATATCCGCCGAGTGTTAGACGGGTGCGGCCAGAGTTCCACTGAGTCAACGCGGCGCAGATGATGGGTTTATCCGCTGGAGTGCGGGAGACAAATTCAAAGGCGAATTTTGGATTGAGCGAAATCGTGATGGATGTGATGAGTCCACGAGGTCGGGTGAGGAGGAATTCACTCAGACCATGAACGACGGACGATTGACCACCGTCTGCGGTCAATGGTCTATGGTCGATCTTCGCATCCATTGCTAGTAGCATCGTGGCGAATGGGGAGCGGCCATCACTGGCAACGAGAGTCCCCGCCGCAGTTGCAGAGTTGCGGATATTAATGGGTGCTTCGAGTTTGATGGCGGTTTTCAAAGCTTGAGGGGAATGTTCAGATTCAAGCAATGATTGTAAAGTGCAGGTCGCGCCGATTTGCACTTCATTTCCATTAACGCGAAGCGAATCCAAGCCGAGGCGTTGGAGGTCTACAACGGAAACAGGATCAGTTGTCGGCTGGGAGAGAAGCGTGCCGCCTCCGAGGGGAAGAGTATCTGGTTGAGTCAGAAGCGCAAGGGCTTCGTCTAATGTTTGAGGTCTGTGATAGGCAATGATCATAACGAATCTCCCTCTTGATTATACAGGGTTATGGTGCGGGGAGGGTTACTTTGAAGCGCACGGCAGCGAGGCGTAATGCGAAGACTACGCCCGCGCCGATAGCGGATGCGATAAGCGAATCTATTTGTATCCAGATCAGGAAAATGAAGACCCACGTGCCGATGAAGGAACAGGTGGCGTATAGCTCTGTGCTCTGACGGAAAACATTGGGAATGCGGTTGCAGAGCAGGTCGCGCAGCACGCCGCCAAATATGCCCGTGACCACTCCCATCAACACGGCGACAATGGGTGAGAGTTCAAGTTGAAGTGCGTAGGTTGCACCGAGGATGCTAAACAAGCCGAGGCCGATGGCGTCGGCAATGAGGAGAAAGACATTTGAAATTTTATCGAGGCGGTAGAAGGAGAAAGCGGCAAATGCAAATGTGACGATGGTGAGCCAGGGATCGATAACCCAGAAGACAGGCGTGCGCCCAAGCAGAAGGTCGCGAATGGTTCCGCCGCCAAAAGCGTTAACGAAGGCTATGGTGACCGCACCGACGATGTCCATTTCGTTCTTCCGCGCTTCGAGAGCGCCTGATATGGCAGATGCGCTGACAGCGATATAAGTGAGGATGAGGAGGATGTTATCCATTGGATCAAATAAGTTTCATTAGGACTGCGTGGGAAAAACTTTTTCCGCTAATCTACGCCAATCTTCACTAATCTTTTAAATTTGTGAAGATTGGCGGATTCATTTGTAGAGTGAACCACTGAAATTAATAGACTCTAACAATAATAGCGCATACCGCGATTTTTTATCCACAGGATCATTATCCGCAGATGGCACGAATTTTCGCAGATTTTGCTTTGAAATTCTTTAATCAGCGCAATCTGCGGATTATTTCCGATAATGTCTAATATCCCCGCTTTGAAACTCTGGCCTTTTGAATGGCAGGTAGAAGCAATCCTATAATGAGGAACAAAATAAACGCACCAATCCCGACACCAGGCAATACACTTTGTGCAACTGGCACAGGTGTACGCGTTGATGTGGTTGTTGCTGTGGGTGTGAGCGTGGGAGTTGCGGTATCTGGAATTTCAGTGGCCGTGGGAGTGAATGAAGGTGTCAGCGTGAGTGTTGGGGTGTTGGTTGGGGTGTGTGTTGGCGTTTCTGTTGGGGTGCGGGTGAATGTGGGAGGAAGGGGAGTAGGCGTTCTTTTTGGGTGGCCTTCGTTTTCCTCGGTGGGAGGGCATGGCAGGGGGTTCCCAACCGAATCGGTGCCGCATCCAGCATCCTGTGCATGCACAGGAACATGAGGAGTGAGAAAAAGCATAAAAGCAAATAACGTGCCTGCAGTCACCAATAAAATATGTTTTGATTTCATCTTTTACCTAGTCGGGATAAACCTTCCAGCCCAGCTCACCCAGGCGGGATATGTCAAATTGATCCTGCGGCACATTGATGTGCATGCCCGTGCCTTCGGCCAGCAATTCATCTGTTTCCGCGTTATAAACACCCGCCCAGGCTTTGGCAACTTTCCCTTTACTTTTTCCGACCTTGCCGATGATCCTTAGCATTTTTCCGATCGGTACATTTTTACGATATTTCACTTCCAGTTTTCCAGTAAACATGAACCGCGGATTATTCGCGTCGCTTCCCATGTGGGCACGTCCACTGATCTCATCGATGAGTGCTGCGACGATCCCGCCATGCAGCACGCCGGGATAACCTTGAAAATGATCGGGTGCGATGTATTGCGTTTCAACGACACCTGGTTCCACTTCATAAATATGCAAATGCAAACCAACAGGATTTTCCATTCCACAAATGAAACAGTGACGTGAGTTCGGTTGTTTTATTTTTGACATGAGGCGGATTATACTCTGGACATGCCTCAGCCTAAAATTTTTATTACCCGCCTCATCCCCAGCCGAGGGTTGGATCTGATCAACCAGCATTTTCAACCTGACGTTTGGTTCCACGATCTGCCGCCAACGAGGGAACAGTTGCTCGAAAAAGTTCGCGCTGTGGACGGTTTACTTTGCCTGCTCACTGAAAAAGTGGATGCTGAATTGATGGACGCGGCTGGATCACAACTTAAGGTGATTAGCAGTATGTCTGTTGGTGTAGACCATGTTGATGTAGCCGCCGCCACTGCGCGCGGAATCCCCGTTGGCAACACGCCCGGAGTTCTGACCGACGCCACCGCAGACCAAGCTTTTGCTTTGATGCTGGCTGCGGCAAGGCACATCACAGAAGCTGAGAGGTATCTGCGGGCAGGTAAATGGGTGACTTGGAGTCCGAGCCTCTTGCTGGGGGCAGATACTGCTGGGGCTACACTTGGAATTATCGGGTTTGGGAGGATTGGTCAGGCCGTGGCAAAACGAGCACAGGGTTTTGATATGCGCGTGATTTTCCATGACCCCACCGCAGACTCGACATATGGTGCACAACCTGTTGATCTGGATACGCTTTTGCGCGAATCGGATTTTGTTTCTTTACATGTCCCGCTAACGCCAACCACAAAGCATTTGGTCAACGCTGGATTTTTGGCGAAGATGAAACCGAATGCGATTCTAGTCAATACTGCGCGCGGTGGAGTACTCAATCAAACAGCACTATATAACGCCTTGAAATCAAACCAAATCTTTGCCGCTGCATTGGATGTAACCGACCCCGAGCCCCTGCCGATGGATAGCCCCTTGCTTGAATTAGAGAACTGCATCATCGTCCCACACCTTGGCAGTGCCAGCAGAAAAACACGTGACATGATGTCACTACTTGCCGCAGAGAACTTGATCGCAGGGTTGAAGGGGGAGAGATTACCGAATTGTGTGAATCCTGAAGTGTATAAATAACGTCATTGCGAGGAGGGTGCTCTTCCCGACGAAGCAATCTCCGATAGCGTACGAGATTGCTTCGCAAAGAACGCTCGCAATGACGGGCTGCTACTTCTCTCCCCAATGAATTGCAATCGTCCCGAACATCAACCTCTTGAAATCAACCTTCTTAAAACCTGCCACGATCATGCGTGAAGCGAGTTGTTCAGCAGTGAGAAATCCTTCTGTGGTGTCGGGGAGATAGTTATAAGCATCGCGCATCCCAGAGAGCAAACCTCCAACTGTGGGAATGATTACGTGCATATGAATCCAAATAAACGGGGAAAGGATATTTTTCTTCGGGCGTGTGGTGTCAAGGATGACGATCCGCCCGCCAGGTTTGAGGATGCGATACTGTTCCTTCAACGCCTGTTGGATGTCGGTCACATTGCGAATCAAAAAACCAGAAACTACTGCATCGAATATTTCGTTCTTGAAAGGCAGGTTTAATGCATCCGCGGCAGACCATTCTAAATTTCCGTTTTTGTTTCCAACGCGCATCATCTCAATCGTAAAATCCGCTGCGGTCACTTTGGTTTTCGGTTCCTGCCTCAGGGCTTCACGTGCTAAATCGCCAGTGCCAGTTCCCATGTCCAGCAAAGAGGCGTTGGGAATTAATCTTGCACGGTAAATCACTTCTCTACGCCAGCGGACGTCTTGTCCGCCAGTCATGAGCCTGTTCATCAAATCATAACGATGCGCGATCTTTGTAAACATGGATTGCACATATTGTGCGCGTTCCTGCCTTGTTAGCTGGGTCATGTATTCTCCTGAAATTATTTCGTGAGCGATATTATAACCACATGTTATACTGCGGCCTCTTGGAGCCCAACGTCTCCCGATGTTGGAATTTGGTCTCCGCGTATTGGAGTATTGATGTCACAAGAAAAACCAAACATCATTCAAATCTGGTGGCTGGCTATTCGTCCGCGCACACTGCCTGCCGCTGCATCAGGTGTGGTGATGGGAAGTGCGCTTGCGTGGTACGACGATTCGTTTCACTTTGGCCCTGCCCTCGCAGCGTTGTTAGTTGCGCTGCTTTTGCAAATTGGTAGTAACGTGGCCAATGACGTTTTTGATTTCGAGCGCGGTGCGGATACATCCGAGAGACAGGGCCCATTGCGTGTGACACAGGCGGGATTGCTTTCGCCTGCGCAAGTGAAACGTGGAATGTACATCATCTTTGGATTAGCTGCACTTTGCGGTTTATACCTCGCCTCGCTTCGCGGTTGGACCGTGATCCTGATCGGCGTCGTCGCCATTATCTCCGCTATTGCGTATACTGGCGGGCCATTTCCACTTGGCTATTATGGACTCGGTGATGTATTCGTCTTTATTTTCTTTGGCCTCGCTGCCGTGGCGGGAACATATTATGTGCAAGTTGGCACAGTCAGTGCCGCCGCCTGGTGGATGTCTCTTCCTGTTGGCTTGATCGTCACTGCGATTTTGGTGGTCAATAATTTGCGTGATCTGGAAAATGATCGTATTGCTGGCAAGCATACCCTTGCTGTGATGTTCGGTGAAAAAGCAACAAAGATCGAATATGTCTTATGCGTTGGGATTGCGTATTTGATTTTGCCTGTTCTGGTCTTTTTGCAGCTTGTGCCTGTTACCGCATTGTTAGCGTGGTTATCTTTACCAATTGCCATCAAAACTTTGCGGACAGTTTTTACACAGAAGGGCACTCCACTTAATGCCGCACTTGCAGGGACGGGTCAAGTTGCATTAATTTTCAGCGTTTTGTTTTGGGTGGGATTGGTGTTTTCATAACAACTCGGTGGTCGAGTAGGCGAGTGCTCTTCTCGCTCGTATCGAGATCACAAATGGCAAGTAAACATACTATAGGTGGTCTCGATACGCCCCTCGAAAAACACTCGGGGCTACTCGACCACCAGACTACCCAACTAACGAACTACTCAACTAACAAACTTCCACCTGCACCACTTGCGCTCCAACCAATCCACACCGAAATACATCCCCAATCCCAATAGACTCATTGCCACCACGCCCGCATACATGGCGGGATAATTGAATAAGGTACTTCCTTGATAATAAATATAGTAGCCAAGCCCATATTTTGTTGCGAACAATTCTGAGATATATAAAACTGCCACCGCCGTCCCAATGGACTGGCGCAGTGCCGTCAATATCGCGGGCAAACTTGCTGGTAAATAGACGAAGCGAAATAGCGCGCGCCGTCCTGCGCCGAGGCTTTGTAAACTTTGCAGCAACTGAGGTGGGATTCCCACGGCCTGATCGCGAACGAGTACGACAATCTGAAAAAACAGGATCAAAAAGATGAGCGTGATCTTGGCCGTATCGCCAATCCCAAGAAATAATAAGACCACGGGCACGAATACAACTTTTGGAATCGGGTACAGTAAATAAATAATGGGCGATAACAGTCGATTCGCGGTTTTGGATGCGCCGATAGCCAACCCTGCTGGGGCCGCGATTAACACTGAAAGCAACATCCCTGCTGTCACGCGCCATAGGCTGACACCAAAATGAATTAATAGTCCATTGCTTAATTCTTTAGCGAAGACAACAAGCACGTCCCACGGCGCGGGCAGGATGGGACGGTTTACGATCAGCGCGGCAATTTGCCAGATGATGACCAACCCCAAGGTGGCGAGTATTACGTCACGTCGTTTCATTGCATCCCTGTGCCGCGACATTTATGTCGCTTGCCAATTGAAGCGCAAGATGAATCTTGCGGTACATTACAGGGTTTCATGCTGCATTTCTTTCCAGAGCAAATCACATAACTCATGATATACCTGACTACTTCGATGTCCATTTCGATCTGCGTTTGGATTCTCGAAAACTTTTGCATTTTGATTCGGCGCAACGCCAAGCAGGAGTATCTTTTTCCCTAACGCAACCGCTTCTTCAATCGCGTGTGTGACAATCACCAGGGTCAAATTTTGTTCGGCGCAAAGAGATAGTGTTAAGTTTTGCAAATCTTCGCGGGTGATGGCGTCAAGGGACGAAAACGGTTCGTCCATCAAAAGCAGATCGGGTTCGAGGGCGAGGGTGCGGGCGATGGCAGTGCGCTGGCGCTGTCCGCCTGAGATTTGCGATGGGAATTTTTCGGCAACTTCGCTCAACCCCAATCTATCCAGCCAGTGATCGACATTATCTTTTGGCAGGTAATTCTCTGGCGTGTGTTTTCCATCCGCGCCGTAAAATTTACGGACGTGTAAACCCAACTCTACATTCTCACGAATTGTTGACCACGGAAGCAGGCCGTAGTCTTGAAGGATAAGTCCACTGCGTGGGCGTGGGCGAGAAAGTGCTTCACCGTCAATTTTGATTTCACCTGATGTCGGCTGGCGCAACCCTGCAAGCAGATAAAGCAAAGTTGTCTTGCCGCAGCCCGATGGGCCGAGAATAGACCACGTCTCACCGCGAGTGATCGAAAGTGAAAAATTCTCGAAGAGCGGAGAAGCGTGAGGATAGGCGAAGGTGAGCGAGTTAATTTGGATCATGAATAAATTGGGATGGAAAGAGAATTACGAATTGCGTAATACGTATTACGCAATTCGTAATTGTGGGCAATCTGTTCCAGCTTAAAGCGCTGTCATAATACCGGTACCAACTACCCGTTAAGGAAGAAGCGAGCCGTTCACCGAATCCGCGTATGAAACATCCGCAGTTAACATCCCTTTTTCTTTGGTCCAGTTCATGGCGTCGCTCCATTCTTCTTCAGAGGGAATGCCAGCCGCGGGGAAGAGCGGAACTTTGTACGATTCAAGCAGCGGCGGCGGGACAAGATTATTGTCACTCAGTACGCTCGTGTATTTGGCAGGGTCGTTGTTAAGCATGGCCGTTGCGGCTTCGATGGCGGCAAGGAAAGCGCGCACGGCTTCGGGATTGGCGTCGATCACTTCCTTGCGGAAGGAGATCACGCTGAAACCATATTCGGGGTGCTGCGAATCATCGAGCACGATCACTGCGCCTTGTTGAACAGCCAGCGCGCCGAGCGGGTCGGGAAGCACGCCAGCTTTGAGTTCGCCCGATGCTAGCAGCGCCATGCGATCAGGGATTTTCGGAACGGCGATGGTCTTGATATCATCAGCAGTGAAACCCTCGGCTTGCAAAAGACGCTCGGTTACATATTCGATGACAGTGCCTTGCGAAACGCCAATCTCAACGCCCTTTAAACCCTGCGCATCGGTGATGCCGCTTTGTGCAGATGCCAGAATAAAGAAGTGACCCGACTCAGCAGTGGGGCGCAGTGCGTATCGAACCACCTGAACCTGGGTCTGCTCTTTGTTGAAGAGCATGGTCGAGATGGTCTCGTTGACCATGCCATCGGCTTGACCCGCGGCGATAAGCTGGTCACGTTCGGGCGCGGATGCGACGGGAACAAATTCAACATTGACTCCAAATTTTGCAAACAAACCTTCCTGTTGCGCGATGTACATCGGAAGCGTATCGATGATGGGGAGGACAGCGATCTTAAGTGTGACCATTTCACTGACGGGCGCTTCAGTCTGGATCTGTGAGCCTGTTTCTGTTTCTACTGGCATTGCCTCAGGTGTAGCAGTTACCGCTGGCGCGCAAGCCGCAATCAGTGTGGCAAATAAAAGGACAAGCGATAGGGTGTTGCGTAATTTCATTCAAAGTCTCCTATAGTTTATTTTGGAGTCCAAAGTCTCCAGACTTTGGACATGTCTCTAAAAGTTAAAGCCAACGTCGGGAGGCATTGGACTCCATTTATTATTTCGTCTTTTCTTCAAACTCTCTGATCCGTTCCTCGCCGACCCCAATACTTTGAAGCAACAATCTTCTCAGCACAGGTAGCGAGCGGACAGGGTCTGGCTGCCCCGTGTACACCCAGCGCAAGACAATTTCGTTGAGCGCACCCATCCATGCGCAGGCAGCGACTTCGGTGTCCAGTGCAGGAATGCTTCCATCTGTAACGGCCTCATCAAGATTTTTTCTAATGATTTTGATGAACCTGTCATTGACGGCGCGGCGTTTTTCCTCGAAGGTCAATCCCAGCCCCGTAGCTTGCACTAACGCGATCTTTGCCAGTCCGCGATATTGGCCGAAAGTCTCCAAACAGACGCGAAGAGCCAAGTCAACCCGCGCCATGCCTGATGTTTCGGAGGCGAGGCGATTGTGCAGTTGCTTCTCGAGCAGGTTAGCAAAGGAATCCACTAAAGCAAGGAAAATATCCTGCTTGCTGGGGAAGTAGAAATAGAACGATCCCTTGGATGTATTGGACTCGCTGACGATATCGTCCACTTTGGTGTCGTGGTAGCCTTTGCTGGCAAAGACAGCCACGGCGGCTTCGAGAATCCGCTCGCGAGTTTCGTGGGTTGGGTCAGGGGTGTTGGGCTTCATAAGTCATAAACCGACTGGTCAGTCTATGCAGGTTAGGATAGTGGAAGCAAAAAGCCACGTCAAGTGACGTGGCTCATATAAAACCAGATGACAGTCACTTCTTAAAAGTGACTGTCTTATTTATACTAAGTTGCTGTCTTGAAATAGATAGAACCGTGTCACCCTGAGGGAGCGTGTTCTCCGCGACTGAAGGGTCTCCGTTCATGGAGTCAGAGATGCTTTGGGGGCAGGGAAGAGCGCCCCTTAGCATGACACAACAGATTTAGTTAACTCTGCGCGAACGTATCGATCAGCAATTTGAAATTCCCGCCGACGGGGTAAAGAATGGGGCAAGTACAGCCGCGTTTGACATATTCCGCTACTTTGGCGCGCGCTTCGGCGGGTGTGCCTGAAGCGGTGATCTTATGGACTAACTCGTCCGGGACGAAATGCTTGGCCTTGTTGATCTGTTCCTTCGTGGCAGGCCATCCCAATGTTGCCTGAATATTGGAGATGACTTCCTGCGAGACATTCGAAGCCTTGGCAATGTGTGGCTGTTGGGCAAGATACTGGCAAAGCAATTCCTTGGTGTATTCAATCGCCTTGTCGTGATCTTCATCGACTGAGCAGACGATCAACTGAGGGCGATCAATATCTTCGATTTTACGCCCAGCTTTTTCGGCGCCTTTTTCTAGTAACTCCATCGCCTTATCATTATATTCAGGGGCGACGCAGTAATTCAGCACACAACCATCTGCGATCTCGCCAGTCATTTCCATCATCAGGTCGCCAGTCGCGCCGATCATGATCGGAATATTGCGTGGTTCGCGACGACCATGGACTACGTCCAATTCAATATTATCCACGTGATGGAATTCACCGTGGAAGGTGACACGTTCCATATTTAACAAGCGGCGCATCACTTCAACTGTTTCGCGCATGGCAAGCAGGGGTTTTCTTCGGTCAATGCCAACGTTCTTCGCCAGCGGGTCCCACCATGCGCCAATTCCACAGATAATGCGATTCGGAGCGAGATCATCCAGGGTCAAGAATGTGGCGGCAAGCAGGCCAATATTGCGCGTCCAGTTATTGATCACACCTGAACCGACCTTGATCCTGTTCGTCACAGCGGCGTAAGCAGCCATCGGCACGATTGCATCGCGCACCAATCGAGATTCCGCCTGCCACACGGCTTCAAAGCCTTTTTCTTCTGCGTATCTGGCATATTCCAATCCATCGCGCAGGTCATGAGAATCCTGTAAATAAAGTGCAACGCGTTCGCTCGTCATAGCATTCTCCTTGGATGAAGTATTATTCAGAAGACCCTAAAGGTCTCCTTGATTATTGTAGTCACATACTAGGTTTGGATATCCCGCCATTCAGCATCATGTTTTATGGGAAAGACCTTTAGGATCTGGCAGGCTGGGATAAAAAAATTTTGCCACAGAAAACGTAAACTTCATAGGGTTTCCGTTTCTGTGGCAAACTGCATGTCTATACTTTTGCAGCTTCCAGCTTTCGTATTAGTTCCAGGTCTTCGGGCAAGTCCAGGTCAAGGCCCAATGATGGAAGCTCAACGATTTCCAATTTTGCTCCTGCTTTTGTTACGCGGTCACAATGACGTTGAAAGGAACCTTCGCCAAAGTCATATTCGATCAAGCCCGCAGGAACCATCAGTAGTGCATTTGTCCCTTTGCCATGCCTGTCAGGTGCAATAACTACCACGGGTGGTTTGGCGGCGCGGTCAATTAGGGTAAGCACATCTTCAGCAGTGAGCAAAGGCAGGTCAGCAGGCAGGATCAAAACACCCTGCGTAGCATGTACCTGTGCTACCACCGTAGCACGCGCCAATGCTGTATTCAAATGTGGTTGACCATCCTCCTGGACCGTCTTCGCACCGTGGTTGCGTGCGATGGTCAGCGCGTGAGGGTCACGGCTTACCACCAATACCTGATCCAATTCCTTCAAGGATGAGAGCGTCTTTAACGTTCGCTCCAATAACTCCTGATTTAGTACTGTTCTTTCATCTTCCGTAAGCGCTCCCGCCAGACGGGATTTCCCTCGTCGCAGCGGTTTGACCGGCACAATGGCCCAAAGTGTCATATTTATAAACTCCCAATAAAGCTTAGCACATCCATCGCCAGGCGAGTGCGATCTGTAAGGTTATTCATAAGTGTATCTGTTATCAGGGTTTTTACATTAAAATTTTTCACCTCGTTTTCCATGGATGAGTCCGTATTGTCTAACACGAAACCAGTCAGGATGTTGCGATAATGCCTCGCAACCGCTAATGCCGAAGGCTCATTGCCTAATTCAGTATACATTTTTGCAGCAGGTCCTTTCACTGTTTTTCCACCGATGATCGGCGAAACAGCCACAATGGGTTTACCCTCACCTCTTCGTCTCTCTTCCCTTGGGAGAGGGGTAGGTGTGAGGGGGGTGACTTTCAGAATCGGATCGATACTCACCCAGGGATTAGATGGGCAAATGACCACTGCATCCGCCTCATCAATCGCTTCGTACGCGCCGATAGCTGGCTCTGCAACTTCGACTCCGTCAAACCGAAAGCCTTTCACCTTCGGCTCACAGCGTCTGTGGACGAAATATTCCTGAAATGCCATTTCACCTTCATCTGTGTTGACTATGGTTCTCACAGGCGAATCGGACATAGGCAAAATTGTGTGTTTGATTCCCCAGGCTTTGCAGAAGTCTCGCGTAATTTGAGAGAGCAATTGGCCCTCCTTTAATCTTCTTGTTCTTTCAAGGTGTGTGGCTATATCCTGATCACCTAAGCGAAACCACGCAGGCCCGCCAAGCTTTTCGATATTTGCAATCGTATTCCACGTTTCATCAGCTCGTCCCCAACCAGTTTCAGGGTTGGCCAAACCCGCCAGCGTATAACAGACAGTATCGAGGTCGGGACAAATGGTTAAACCTAAATGCTCAAAGTCATCGCCAGTGTTGACGATGATGGTCAAATCTTCGGGTGCAAGGATTTGGGCGAGTCCGTGTGCCAATTTCGCACCACCGACTCCGCCCGCAAGAGCGACGATTTTCATTTGGATTTACCTTTTTAGAATGGCGTACAAGAGCAAGAGTAAAACCAAATACCACCACAGTGATGGCAAGTAAGACCACCATGGTTGCAGTTGGGCCTTGATAAGATCGCGGGGCATCGGCTCAGTCGGAAGATTCTTATTTCCTAGTATTATTCGAAGGAGTAAATAAGCGGGCTGCCAGCGCGTGAGGAATGGAAACACAAACATCATAATGAAAAATGTATCGAAGAAAAGGCTACTTCTAAAGGTAATTGTTAATCCAATTCCTGCAATTAGCCAAATAATGATTGCGCAGCCCAATCTGAAAAATTCTCTCATACTGAGATTTGCGTAATATTGTTTTTTCCATTCATCCATTTTGCTTTCCATAGGTTATACCGTCTTTATAATCCCGTTCAACGGTTTTCTCTTCCTAACTTCTGGCCTATCCATTGGATACCCTATAAAATACATAGCCTGGGGTTCCCAGGTATCGGGTAAATTAAGTGCTTTTTGTACTACATTCGGCGCAAATAGCGGACTACATACCCATACACTTCCCAATCCCTCGGCGTGTGCGGCGAGCAATAATTGCATGCCCGCATTCGCAACGGATTGAGTTGCAATGATGTATTCCGCTTTTTTACGGCGGGTATCTGGGTACTCATCCATTTCGCTCATGTCCACACATAGGATGATGACAACTGGTGCGCCTGTGATTCTTTCGCGTGATTTGTTTACGCGCTTTGCAATTTCTTCAACTGCAAGATGATCTCTTTCAAGGTCGTGTTGAAATTCCTCTGCCATTGCATCTGCAAGTTTTGTTTTGACAGATAAGTCCGTAAGTACGGCAAATCTCCAGGGCTGTCGGTTATGGGCGGAGGGGGCAAATGTGGCAGTGTGGAGAATCTCTCTTAGAACGGAATCAGGTACAGGATCCGTTTTGAAGCGGCGGATTGAGCGTCGAGTCCGCAGGAAGGTTTGGAGATTATCCACGTCTAATGGGCGTCAATTTTTAATGGCTGAATTTTATACGTTACCCGCTGTTCATTCGGTCTTCGTGAATCATATTTTTCGGTACCTCTGTATTTGAATGAGAGCGCATCAATATGCTCATCTGCGCCCTTTGTGGTGTAGTCAATGACCTTGCCTTTAATTTGCAGGTAGCGATAAGGGTCGGCAGGATCGGCGATGCACAAAGCAACATTTGGACGGGCACGCATGTTTTTATCCTTGATGCGGCCTGCGGCGGAATTGATGAGAATATGCTCGCCATCGGTGTTGAACCAAACGGGAGTGACTTGCGGCGTGCCATCTTTCATGGTGGTGGCGAGATAAACGTAAGCCTTCTTTTCATCAGCAAGAAGGTCTTTGTAAGTCTCTGGGACTTTTAGCATGTATTAAGCCTCGGGATTTTGGATGTATAGCGTTTTCATGGCTTGGCCGTGGAAGTTGAGGATGATGTCCGTGTCTTGTGTGGTGCAGCCCAAAAGAATTTTGATTTCCATATCGCGTTTGAGTGTATCAAACGTGCATAAGATTCCTGTTAGTATTTTGTTTTCAAGTGAACCGATCCAACATCAATTCCGCCGCCGTCGCTGGCGGTTGTGTTTTCGATATCTGTCATCGAAAGAGATCCTGTTCTTTGGGTCTAATCAATTCTTTGATCGAGCCTTCCTTCAAATCATATGGAAATCCGCGCACATGCACAACTGGCCTTCCCTCGGAAGCCTGCCCCATCACCAGCGAAGCAGCGGCTGCGAGTTCATCTGCTGCGCCAATGATTGTGACGCGCAAGGTGTACCCAAACAAATCCTTGTCGCCACGCTTATCCACCAGGCCAGGGACGCCAGACATGCCAATCGCCACGCCCACAGTGCCATTACGCCAGGCGCGTCCATGCGAATCGATGATCACAACGCCGACGTGTTTTCCAGTTTTGGATTCAATTTCCCTGCGGATCAATGCGCAAGAGCGATCTGGGTCTTCAGGAAGAAGCAGTACCCACTCCTCAGCCGAATCCCCACTCCCTGCCACGTTGGAATGATCTATGCCCGCATTGGCACAAATAAAGCCAAGCTTATGCTCAACAATGATCGTGCCGACACGAGTGCGCAAGACCTCATTGCTTTCCTGTAACATGAGTTCAACGACCCGTGGGTCTTTTTCAGTTTGCTGTGCAAGTTCAATGGCGCGAGCGGTCGGCGTGACTGTTGCAAGATTTACCTTGCGTCCTTCTGCTTTGCTGACGATCTTTTGGGCAAAGACGAGGATATCGTTATCCTGCAATTCCAGGCCTGTATTATGTAACGCGTTAAGAACAATATCCGCCAAGTTGTCATCTCGGCGGATCAACGGAATGTTATTGAGTGGAGTGAGTATTAGGGACATAATGCGTGATGCGTAATACGTAATGCATAAAATATTTTACGCATTACGTATTACGATTTATTCTTTGCGCCTGTGATCTTGATGCCGGCATGGGTTGAGCCATATTTTTTATTAATACCGATCAACACACTGGTCAGGCCTTCAACGACCACGGAATTTTCAAGAGGGCCAGCATCCCAGCCTTTGAGACCTGCGGCTTCCACGAGTTTGATTGTCTCGGCGCGGGCTTCCTTGCTTGTGCCAGTTACAAGCACGTCGCAATCCACATCTGCGCTGTCCATCAGGTGTTCGTGCGAAATATTTTGAAAGGCCGAGCAAACTTGCACACCTTCGCCAACGATCTCCTTCGCTTCCTGTGCGGCGGAACCAGCTGCAGGCATTTGCACAGTAGAAACCTTCGGGGGTTTGAGCGGCACGGTCACATCGATAAGAATCTTTCCCTGCAACTCAGATTTGACCGATTCAAGCGTATCATGATGCGCAGAATAAGGTACTGTGAGCACGGCGATATTCGCTTCCTTCGCCGCCTCAACGTTGCTCAACCCGGTGACGAAGACTCCATCCCCAAGCATTTCTCTGATCTCATTTGCAGCAGCGACGGCTTTTTCAGCAGTGCGTGAGCCAATAAACACACGATAGCCCGCGCGTGCCCAGCGATAGGCAAGCCCTTTGCCCTCTTTACCCGTCCCACCCAACACTGCAATGGATAACAATAACTGCGTATCGTTCATGAACTCTCCCGAATTAAATGGCTTTATAAAACTTTTGATACTTCTTCTATATACTTTTGCCAGACACGCGGTGCGATCTCTCTGGCACGTGCGGCAATTTCACCTTCATCCAAAGTGAGCAGTTTGCGGTCTTTCATCAAAACCTTGCCTGCCACGATGGTTGTTGTGATCATGCTTTGCTGAAAACCAAAGATGATGTGCCAGGGCAGGTTGCCATCCGTCAACGGAGTGAAGGGTTGGTAATCTACAAAGATCAAATCGGCCACTGCGCCGGGAACAAGCTGTCCGATGGGTGCGGATGGGAAGAATAAATTGGCAAGCGCGGCGTTGTTGTAAACTGCCATTTGCGTTACATCATATCCACCCATTCGACGCGGGTCACGGTGATGGACTTTATGCAGGAGGTAAGCCGTCTTCCACTCCTCCCACATGGCGTTCGAGAAGCCGTCATTTCCCAAACAAACGTTGATGCCCATCCTCATCATGGATTCGATCTCGGCCACGCCCACACCGTTGTTCATATTCGAACGCGGCTGGTGGGTAAGCCATGTGCCAGTCTCCTTCAAGATTTCCATTTCACGTGCGTCAAAATGGACTCCATGCGCGGTAATGGTTTTTGAGCCGAGAATATTGTGCTTTTGCAAACGATCTATCACCCGCATATTGCTTTTTGCAAGGCTGTTGTATTCATCTTCTTCATGTTCGGCAGTGTGGATGTGGAAGCCAATTCCCTCCGGTACGGCAGCGCGGCAAGCTTGCAGGGTGGCGCCGGAAAGCGTCAGACTGGCGTGCAGGCCAAAGGTCCCGGCCAGACGCGGATGTGGTTCAGATGCAAGCTTTCTTAAGAAGCGTACGTTTTCGTTAATCCCCGCATTGGCTTTTTCACTTCCATCGCGGTCAGTGACTTCATAGCAAAGCACGGCTCGCAACCCGCTTTTATCAACTGCATCGGCGATCACGTCCAGTGAGCCGTCAATAAAATTTGGGGAGGCGTGATGATCTATCAGCGTTGTGGTTCCATGCTTGATCGCATCCACGAGGCAAACCAGCGCAGAATAGCGGACAGCTTCCGCATCCAGCGAACGGTCAAGCGGCCACCACAACTTTTGAAGGATCTCAGGGAAATCTTTTGGCGCCGGGCCAGGAATCGCCATGCCCCGCGCGAACGCGCCATAAAAGTGAGTGTGTGCGCAGATATTGCCGGGCATCACATACTGCCCGTTTGCGTCGGTTGGTTTAGCTTTGGGATATTTTGTAGTCAGCGACTTGGTCGTGCCGATCTCCTTGATATGACCGCCTTCAATATAGATCGCGTGATTTTGCAGCACGCGATTCGGAGATTCCCAGGTAATGATGTTTGCATTTGTGATTAGCATGGTTAACCAAATCCGTATTGACTGGGATGGGGGAGCTTTGCTCCAGAAGCGCCGATTTCCCAGAGGGTATTGAATGCGGCTTCGCGCAGTTCAGGATCATCTCTATACATGGCGTTATATAACTGTGTTATCACGCCTTCGTTTGGTGTGTATTTCAAGTAGGGTAGGGCCGCGAGACGATATTCCTCTTCATCGCTTTTGAGCGCCAACAGGAGGATGTCTGTGGCTGGCACGCCGGGGGAAACTCCCATGCCTTGCTTGCCGGCAAACTCGATCAGCCATGGGGATTCAGATGGAGCTTTGAGTTTACGCGGTGCGCGTGAAGTTGCGCTTGCTCTTGCATCCAATACTTCAGTAGCGGCGTTGCGTACCACCCATTGATCATCGTCCACTTGCATTTTTTGCAGGATCTCAACTGCCCAGGGTTCGTTGATGCGGCCAAGCCCATACATGACTGCGCGGCGCAAAAGGATGTCGTTTAATGTAACGCCGTCACGAAGCATGGCGTAACCTTCTTTTGGATCATTGGCCAGCGCTTCACCAGCGGCGCGGCGAATATCTTCGTCTCCATTAAGCAGAGTATGCGCAACGGATTCGAGAGCCTCGTTCGTACCAACTGCTACCAGCGCCATACAGGCAGCCCGTCGAACCGACAGGCTGGGGGCATCCATTGCATTTTCAAGTACCTTGACTGCCTTAGCATCGTGCATCGCGCCTGAGCCTAATACGGCAAGCTGAACAAGCTCAAATGAAAGTGAAGTTCCAAATTGACGGAATAATGTTGCTGCACTGGGATCATTGCTGAAAACGAATGCTGCCATGGCTTGTCCGCGCAGGCCGAGAGGAATATCTTCGGTTTGCATGATGGCCGCTAAGGTTCCAAATAGTTTCCCGCGCCAGGGGGCGTTGCGGGGTGCATCTCTCAGCCAGCGTGCTGCTGCAAAAAGCGGACGATGCATTGGCAGGCGCGAAAATTCCATCATGGACTGAACCAATTTGCTGGCATCTCCATGAGCCGCAAAATAACGCATGGCGAGATATTTACCTGACCAATCTGGCTGGTTGAGAATGGTCTCTTCGGCGTTGTAATTTGTGAGCGCATGACCTGCCAGATACCCGGCGAAGACTGGATGTATAAAACGCATTTTATTATTGGGGTATGTGACCAGTAATCCGCTGGAAGCCATTTTGCCGAGCAAGCCCGAGGTGGGCGTGGCAACAACTTTTTCGATCTTTTTTGCCCTTTTGGGTTTTGCCTCTTCTTTTGCTTCATCGGAGGAAGGTTCAGATGATTCGTCCTCAGGTTTTTCTTCAGCAACTTCAAAAGACTTGACCCATTCGCGCGCCTTGCGAGGATCAAAGACGGGTTGTGAGCTTAATACCACCTGCATGGCAAGTGTTTCCAACGCAGCCAGTGGTGTATTGGCAGGTGCAATTCTGCGGATATGAGTTGCGATGGCCTCAAGCACATGCGGCCCCAGGCTGTCACCGGCGTATGCGCCCCAGGCTTTGAGGGTCAACTCCAGGGGAGATAAATTTGAATTGTCGGCACTCAGCCAAACGTTAAGTAAGAGCGAGTCCACTTGCTCGGGGCCAGTTTGGGCAAAGGCTTCCATCGCAACAGTTTGAGACCACAATTGACCCCATTGTTCGATGAATTTTTCATTTTGTTGTGTAGACCAAGTGCTAAGCGCCAATGTTGCAAAACCAAAAGAGATCAATCCATCCAAATATTCTGGGGCGCCGGTGGTAACGATGCGGGTCCTGGGATAATTCTGCGCGATGATCTTGAAGTATTCTGTAATGACCTGCTGGCTTTCGGGAGGAATTTCATCAAAACCATCCACGAGCAGGAGGGCATTTCCGTTCTTGAATGTGTTCTTGAAAAAATCAGGCAGCTTGCCGAGATCGAACATGGGTGCATGTTCAGAAGCCGCTTCGATGAGGGGAGTTAGCGCATCTTTTGGATCTACGATGGGAAGTTTAAGATCAGCCACGTGGACGAGGAATGGAACCACGTCCTTTAACGCTTCCAGCTTCTCGCTTCGATTCGCGGCCAGAGATGCGAGGTGCGCGAGTGCCACTGTCTTGCCGACGCCGGGCTGACCGATGATGACAATGTTTGCATTGCCTGATAAAGCCTGTGAAAGGGTTAAAGTAGGGGTGTGATAGGTGGCGGCGATTTCGGGCCAGGTAGGGAGGTAAGGCAGGGTTTGAGAAATAATATCTTCAAATTGTGGTGGGATGCCAGGTTCCACTCTAGGTGGAGGGGCAATGACCAGAGGTTCCTGGATGATTTCATCTAAGGCGAAGAGTTGAGCGGCCAGGTGCATCCCCTGTGCGCGGCGCAATGTGATGCGGCGATGGTTTTCTTCAACAGAGCTTGTTTTGCGTGTCTGGGCAGCTTCGCGTTGTTCTGCCAGGCTAGTTCGTATCTCAGTCCAAATGGGGCGTGCACGCGAAACCAGCAGCCAGAAAATGGATGCAGCAATGAAGCCGAGGAAGAATGAAAAGGGATCGATAAGAGTCTGAAACATGACCGGTCTTTAGTTCGCGAATAGGATACGTCCGCAGGAGGGGCAATTTACCAATTGTTTCTGTGAGCGCGCATTTTGTTGAATGGATGCGTTCAATATTGTGCCACAGGAGACACAGGCATTGTCGTTGATCTCCGCCACAGCCACGCCACGTTTTTGCTGGCGGAGTCCTTCGTAAATTTCAAGCAAATGGATTTCAATGGGGGCGAGCGCGGCCTCACGTTCTTCTGTGAGCCTTTCGATCTGCATCATAAGAGCCGATTGTTCCTCGATCAATTTTCCATGTTCACTGCCGAGTCTTGCTTTTATTTTTTCAAGTTCGGTTCTAGCAGCTTGCAACTCACCTTCGGCAGTTTCCGCTTTCATCATGGCTTCAAGCTGACGTTCTTCGAGCGTGGCAAGATGTTTTTTTAAAGAGGCTACATCTTTTTGCAGGTCTTGTAATTCTTTGGGATTTTTAACACCGCCGCCGTATAAGCTGGATTCGGCTTGTTCTATCTTTATCTTTTGTGCATCCACTTCGGCTTCGGCATTTTTCATTTCATTCTGGACGCGATGATTATTGGTTTGAGCGGTTTCCACTCGGTTTAAGGCTTCTTTTAGCTCAATGTCATTTTCAAGTGTTTTTTGAATTGTGTCCAATTGCGCGCGGGCGCGGTCAATCTGACGGTCCACTTGCTGCAGGCGGTAAAGTCCCAATGATGCACTCATATTTGAATTATATACGAAGTATCAAAAAATAACCCGTTTTCGCGCCTGTGACGGAAAACAGGTGGTCTTATCATTGAGTTGTAATGTTGAAATAATTGTATACGGCTTGTGTCAGGTTCACGATTAGGGGATTGGTGATATCCCAGATGTTTTGGACAGGATGATAAGTGTATATCGAAAGCACAAAGTTTCCGCCCGGGGAGTATACAATGCCGACATCACTTGTATCGTGCATGATGCCGTCCCTCGAAAGGACGTAACCATGCTTGTGCGGCACGAGCGTTCCATCTGGAACGCCACCCTGAATGAGCGAGCCAAGTTTATCCTGCGCCATGAAATCGATCAGGAGTTGGCAGGTATCCGGGCTCATTTTATCCGGGAAGGCTGCCACGAGTGCTCCGCCTCCGTTTTGCGCACATTGATAAATATCCGCGAGCAGAATGCCCATTTCAGATGGTGTTGTTTGTGAATAAGGGTCTGGGTCGGTAAATACATCGTCTCTTTGGTTACCGGGGGTTAAGTGATTGGGTAATAAGTTCGGCGCGCCAAGGAAGAACATGCCTCCGAGATATGTGCTATCCAGGCCGATTGATTGCATATCCTGGGTCACAATGATGGGGCCGTTATTTTCGTCGATTCGTTCGAGCACAAGGTCAGTTGCTGAGTTATCAGACCTGCCAAGCACGCGCGAGATAATATCTGTTGTAGTGGCATCGAGTTGGCTTCCGCGGTTGATCAAGTAAGATGCAATGATCGGAACCTTGATGGTGCTGGAGGCTGTGAAGGCAATATCCGGCTCGGTTGAAATTTCCTGTTTGTTGTCTATTGCAAAATGGATTTCCTGCCCGGATTGCAGATCCATCATGAAGAAGCCGATCAGGCCGTCGAAATTGGATACGGTCACGATTTGTTTAAGCAGGATCTCGAGGTTTTCAATTGTAGGTCTTGCGGCAGAACTACGTGTAAAAGAAAGCGCTATCGAGCGGTTGGTTGGCGACTTTAATGAATCGGTAATGAGCAGAACAGCGCGGTCAAGGTCAAGAGTCTGCCCGGGTGCGCCGGGCAGAAAGGAGGTCCCGCCCGGAACCGGTTGTGCGGGGCCAGGCGGCTGATCGTAGCGCGCGGCAATTTCGTTTTGCAGATATTCCCGCAAGCGGTCTTCCGAGATCGAAGAACTTAATGGAATTTGCGTCTCAGGCGGAGTGCGGTTCCAGATGTAATCCCAAAATCCGCCCCAGAAAAAACCGCCTGTGCGGCTCAAATCAGCGGCGGCGAGCATGGTTTCAATATCCACCTCAAACCCAACTGCGTTTGGATCAATATGGATGACTGCTTCGTCATAAACGGCTTCAATGGGCGATGTATAAACTTCAAGCAGTCTTTGAGATGCCTGCGCCGGGTTCAGCCCACCGACAGACACACCGGCAATCGTCATGCCGGGCGGGTAACTATTTCTTTGACGGCTGTAACTGATTAGGGAAGTGATTGTAAGTACGAGCGCGGCTGTCAGGAATAAAATGGAAACACCCCGAAGGATGGTGTTGGTATTGCGATTTCTCACACGGCCTCCAAAATAATGACGAAAATCACATAAAAAGTATAACACACCAAAATTGAGTGCCTGTGCTAGAATAAGTTGAACATAAGAGATATCACCTCACTCCTAAGGATGGATATGCTGCGCTCTTTTCTCATCTACCTCTCCAAAGCCGCCTGGGCACAAAAACTTGTAACGAGTTGGGGATTTGCCTGGCGCACTGCATCCAGATTTGTAGCGGGGACAAAACTTGAAGACGCCATGCGCGTCGTGCGTGAATTGAATGCAAAAGGGATCAATGCGACTCTAGACCACCTCGGTGAACATACGAATACTCCCGAAGAAGCCCAGCAAGCCACAGATGACATTTTCGCGACTCTGGACGCGCTGGGAGTTGACTCTGCTGCGAGGGGCAACGTCTCCATCAAGCTGACTCAGATCGGCCTCGGCCTGGACGAAAGCCTGTGCGCCCAAAATCTTGAACGCATCCTCGCTCGCGCAAAACAGAACAACACCTTCGTCCGCATTGATATTGAAGACACTCCCTATACAGATAAAACCATAAACATATATTACGCCATGCGCGAAAAGGGATATGAAAACGTAGGCATGGCTGTGCAGTCCTATCTATTCCGTGCTGAAGCGGATACACGCCGCATGGCGATGGATGGCACACGGGTGCGCTTGGTGAAGGGCGCTTACAAAGAACCACCCGACAAAGCTTTCCCTAAAAAAGTGGATGTGGATGCGAACTATGATCTGCTTGCAAAAATTTTGATCGATGCCTCCCTTGAAAATCACTCGAAATTATCTGACGATGGCCGCGTGCCTCCCATCCCCGCGATTGCATCTCATGATGAGAAGCGGATTGCTTTCGCCAAGTCCTATGCGGATAAAGCTGGCCTGCCTCAAAACGGACTTGAGTTCCAAATGCTCTATGGCATCCGCCGCGATTTGCAGGAGCAGCTTGCTAAACAAGGTTATCCTGTGCGCGTTTATGTCCCCTTTGGCACACATTGGTATCCCTACTTTATGAGGCGTCTCGCCGAGCGACCTGCAAATATTTGGTTCTTTATTACAAATTTCTTTAGGGGATAAAAGGTCGAGAACTCGGAAGTCTAGCAGACTTCCGAGTTCTTTTTATTTAGAAATTCAGGCATCACTCTCAGAAAAAAGCACCAACCAACACCTATCATCCCCAGCCAGTAATCCCAATCCACTCCTTGACGGTTTTTCACATGGCTCTGCGTCGAAGGTATTTGCTATCTCTGATGCACTAGGTGAAAAATAAGCGATCACTTCGCAATGCAGGCGGCCTTCTGATTCATGCCGAGTAAACACAGCCATATCCGCGGGCTTTCCTGCTGATTTAAAAAGTGGCAGAAATGCCTCGCGGATTTCTTCGGAGGGTTCATTTGCCATCATGCCGTCACCGATGGCTTTATGAAACCAATTTTCAAGCATCAAATGTGTTCCTTCAATTGGTCATAAAATATTTCTACCGATCGTGTAACGCTTTGCCCCAAAGCCGCCACTTCTTTTTCTTGTATGACTCTTATCATCATAGTTCCTACTTTGGGATAAGTCCATTCCAAAAGAAGGCTGCTCCGTGGTTCTAGTGCAATATTGCCACTTTGGTCTAAATAACAAATATATAGTGGCGCTCGAAATATGATAGTAGGCATCCCAATATAGGCCAGCGGCTTTGTTTCTGTTCCATTAGGTGATAAAAAGGTTGTTACTTTGTCGGTATATAGCTTTGAAAAGTAATATGATGCTTTGACGACTGACATTATTGCTTCAAAAGCTGCATCCCTTTTTTTGTCATCCTTGTGAATTTGCTTTAATGCATAGGCAGTTGGATATTGCTGAGAGAAAACAGGTATATCATTACCGAGCCTTCTTTGTTTAACGATATTTAGAATCTTGAGTCCAAGAATATTACAAGGTACCCAGAATTCCACGGGGGATTTTAATACATCGTTGTATGTGAAAGCCACGATGGGCTGTTCAGAATATTTACACTCAATAATTGCTTGAAGTAATAGAACATTCTTGTTTTCGACAATAGACTTTGTCAATATGTCGATCTCTCTTGCGTCACCCGAGTCTGGATCCTCATAGTTTGATCCATGTACATATCCCAGGCCTTGCGCAAATAATGATCTGGCCACTACCATTTCTAACGGATAACCCTGCTTATCCAACCAGTCTTTGATGCGCTTTACATGATCGTCCAGTACATTCATACATGGCTCCCTGAAAATTTCAAATAGAATTGCTCAAGCTGAATTGTGGAGTTCCGAATATGGAAATTATATACGTCTTTACTTAACTTGTGTAAAGCTCCGCCATATATTCCATTTGCGTTTACAATTTATGTGTGATCCAACCTCTTGCTCTCGTTACCGGTTCTGGACATCGCCTCGGTAAAGCCTTTGCCCTCTCCCTTGCCAAAATGGGATATTCGATTGCCCTACATTATCGCGGCTCTGCAACCGAAGCCAGGCAGACGGTGCGCGAGATCAAGGCCATGGGCGTGGATTGTTTTGAAATCCGTGCTGACTTAACCGTACCCACAAAGATCGATTTCTTATTTTCATTGGTGGATCAATTCAGCTCACCGTTGAAAGTATTGGTTAATTCCGCAGCGATCATGCCTGTAGGCAATCCACGTGATCTTGATATCAAGGATTGGGATTCTGCTCTCGACCTCAACCTGCGCGCCCCTTTTCTGCTTGCGCAACAAGCCGCTCAACGAATGGCGCAGGGCGGATTGATCGTTAACGTCACAGATATTGGCGCGCAGAAAGCCTGGAGTCGCTACCCATCTTATACAGTCAGCAAGGCTGCATTGGAATCGCTTACCAAACTTCTGGCACGTGCCCTCGCGCCGCAGATTCGTGTCAATGCTATTGCGCCAGGACTGGTCTTGCCTTCGGACGTGGTCACACCTGAACAATGGGATAAACTTGTTGCTAAACTGCCTCTGAAACGCGCCGCTACTTTGGATGAGATCACATCCGCTCTCGAATTTCTCATCAAAAACGAGTATATTACCGGCCAGACCATTGTTGTTGATGGCGGCTATTCTTTGACATAAAACCTCTGGTGGTTGAGTAGCCACGAGCGATAGTGAGTGCCGTACACTTGCACCCACTGTGTTCTGTGCAGTGCGGTGTCGAAACCACTAATAAATAGTAAGCATAGAATAAAAAATATTTCTACAATTGGTGGTTTCGATACAGACGAGAAGAACACTCGTCTTACTCAACCACCGTCGGTATTAGTAAAACAATGACTTCCAAAAAACCCCTCCTCACTGATCTACTGTTCTCTATTCTCTTAATACTTTCCACTGTCTATTACGCTTTCAACTACATCAACTTCAATATCCCTCCTTTTGAAGATGCGGCCATGCTCATGCGCTATGCCCAGCATCTCGCGGGCGGATACGGTATAGTCTGGAACATTGGTGGTCAGCCTGTAGATGGCGCAACGGATTTTCTTTTTATGATCGCCTCGGCTGGGTTCATCAAGCTTGGGCTTACGGTTGGGCAAGCTGTGCGCGGCATTAGTTTTGCATCACATATCCTGACCGTCCTCATCGTCTATTGGACCAATCGCCGCATCAACAATGCAAACATTCCTCTTTCATTCCTAAGCGGACTTTATCTCGCTGTTGGCACTGGACTCTCCTATGTATCCGCCTATTTCGGGACGCCTTTCTTTGCCCTCGCCGCCGCTTCCACCTGGACTTTGGGCTTGCTCCTGATTAAAAAAGAGAATCCAAACTTTTGGCTCTCTCTCGCCTTCGCCCTAAGCGGACTGGTCACTGGGTTGATTCGCCCTGAGGGAGTTATCCTCGCTTCGCTGATGCTGCTGTCTGTCATCGTCATGCGCGGACTTAAGAAGTCCATATCCATCATCATAATTTTCGGCGTAGTTTTCCTCGCACTAGGTGGCGCATATTTTCTGTGGAGGTGGGATTATTTCGGTTACCCGCTCCCAAATCCATTTTATAAAAAGGGTGATGAAGGCTGGAAATGGGACTCCTTCCAACATTCCATGTTGAACGCGCTGCGCCTGTGCCTACCTGTGGTCTTCGCATTTATCATTGGCTTCCGCTCGAAAGAGACGATGAAGACTACCATAGCCTACCTCATTCCCATTGTTGGATTTGCGATTGCATTTGGCATGATCTCCGATGAAATGAATTACGGGGCGCGATTCCAATATGCTATTGTGCCGATTGCGCTCATGTCGTGGACTCAGCTTTTAGCTGGTATCAACTTCAATTGGTTGAGTCAATTGTCTGCGCGGCAAAGAAGCGTGTATCTCGTCGCGTTGATTGGCCTGGCGGTGAGTCTCATCTATTATTCCTGGTTCCAGAATTGTTTCCTGGCATTGTATCAACAAGCTTGTGACCGACCTTATGAACGAGATGGCCGTTTGGAAATCGCGAAGATGCTGGCGGACTATCGCGGCAAAGGCTATATGATTGCGACGACGGAGGCGGGCCTGATCCCGTATTATTCGGGCTGGGATGCGATTGATACCTGGGGCCTGAATGATCAGTGGATCGCGCATAATGGCGGCCTGACCGCGGAATATCTTGACCAATACAAACCCGAGATTATCATGTTTCATGATTATTACTCGCCGCTTGTCCCGCCAAAATTGACCGAGCCGAATCTTGCGCAGCGTTGGTTCAGCATGACGATCACAATGAAGGATTATGCCGAGGCGAATGGATATGTTCTCGCGGCGGTCTTCGGTGATAGCCCGTATGACACACATTACTACTATGTGCGCACGGATTTTGAAGACAGTGAAAAGTTGATCGAGAAAATTTCCGAGATGACGAATTATTATTATCCGACAACAGGAAAGCGTTCGATCAATTATGCGAGTTTCCCCGAACCATGATTTTTTAACCGCCAAGCACGCTAAGAACGCTAAGAAAAAAAATTTAGAACTTCGCGACCTTTGCGCTCTTTGCGGTTAATAGATATTTAGGAGATGGCTATGCCCGAAACTACCGAACTTGCTGAAAAACTCAAAACCGAAGGTGAACGCTTTGTGCAATTCTTTTCCGAGTTGACCGATGACCAATGGACGCAGGAGGTGTATACCGAAGGCACAACCTGGAGCATCCGCAATGTGCTTGCGCATTTCGTCACATCCGAGCGCGGATTGGTAAAACTGTTCGAGCGCATCCGCACAACGGGCGAAGGTTCAGCCGAAGATTTTTCGATAGACCGTTACAACGCCGCACAGCAAGAAAAGACAAAAGAGCTGCCCTCTGCCGAGTTACTTGAACAATATAAACAAGTGCGTGCCAATTCCATCGCATGGGTTTCTGGCTTGAAAGACGAAGACTTGGAAATTAAGGGCCGCCATCCATTTTTAGGCGAGACTGTTATCAGAGAAATGATTAAAATGTTATACCTGCATAATCAAATGCATTATCGTGATATCAAGCGAGCGCTAAAGAATTAAGCACAAAGGACACGAAGTGCACAAAGAAAAATCTGAAAAGACGCCTTTCATTGAGCCAGTCAACAAACCTTCGTTACCTTTATGCCCTTCGTGTTTAAAAGGCATTCTATGAATCTTCCTCCATTCAAACTCGAACGTTACTTTGCCAAATACGAATTCAATACTGAATTCCTGCTCTGCTCCTCAGACTGTGAAGCCATGTCCATTGCGGATTTGCTTGCTTTTGAACCAGGTGCAGCAGAGAAATTCCAAAATACATGGCTTGGCTATACTGAATCGCAGGGCAGCCCCGCTTTACGAAAAGAGATTTTCAATCTGTACACCACGATTCAACCCGAAGATATTTTGGTTCATACAGGCGCAGGAGAAGCCATCTATCTTTTCATGTACGCCGCCTTCAAGGAAGGCGACCATGTCATCGTGCACTCGCCTGGTTACCAATCCCTTGCGGAGGTGGCACGTGCTGTCGGCTGTGACGTCAGCCCGTGGATGGCGCGAGAAGACAACGGCTGGGCGCTGGATTTGGATGAGCTAGGCCACCTCATGCGCTCGAACACCAAAGGAATTGTTATCAATACCCCACATAACCCAACTGGCTATCTAATGTCCCGTGCGGATTTCGATGCATTGAATAAATTTGCCCAGGAAAACAATTTGATCCTGTTCTCGGATGAGGTCTATCGCGAATCGGAATATGACTCTTTGCAAAAGCTCCCTGCCGCTTGTGATTATGGCAGCCACGCCGTTTCATTGGGTGTCACCTCTAAAACTTATGGCCTTGCTGGTCTGCGCATTGGCTGGGTCGCCACAAAGAATAAAAAGATTTATCAAAACATGGCCTCGCATAAGGATTACACAACCATTTGTAATTCCGCACCCAGCGAATTCCTGGCCGAAGTTGCCATGCGTCACCGCACGAAACTTGCGGAAAGAAATCTCGGAATCATCAAACATAATCTCACCATCATTGACGACCTTTTCACTCGCCACGCTTCACTCTTCTCTTGGAACCGCCCGCAAGCAGGTTCTATGGGATTCCCAAAATTGCTAAAGGGAAATGTTGACGAATTCTGTGATGACCTCGTGAAAAAAGCAGGCGTCCTTCTTCTGCCAGGCTCAGCCTATAATGACCCTTATAACCATTTTCGATTGGGGCTTGGTAGAAAGAACCTTCCACAAGCTGTGGAGAGGTTGGAAGAATATATTGGCAAATAACCTCAACGTTTAGGTATTCCTGATGCCTGTTGGAAGTATAGATTGGACACAGTTTTGTTTATATAAAAAAACATGGATGAATCTAAACCTCAAAGCACATTTTTAGAAAAACTCTATCAAAATAGAAAGGGTTGGTTTCGCCTGTGGTTAGTTCTAACAGGACTTCACTTGGTTGCTCTATTGTTAGGAATAGCAGTATTCCTTATAGTTTTTGGCATTCAAATCTCATTTAGAAGGATATTCATTTATTGGACTCCTGCTCGTAAATGGCTTGCGAAAACTTTCGATTTGGTTTTTCCTGACCCTGATACGTCAACAGTCCTCCCATCGTATACTTTGTTGGTCAATATATTTCACTCGCTTGTCACATTTCTTTTTATCGCCCTTGGGCTTTATGTGGTTAAGATGGGAGTTGATATATTGATTCGAGATGGCTTGCTTGGTCAAAACTTTATATACTTATTGTTTTTCCGATAAGCCAAAAACTGAGTCTCTTTATCTCTTGTTACAATTAAAAATCGTCAATCCAAAATCGGAAATCGTAAATTGCTAAAACTCTCCCGCCCTCTTAACCTCCTCCTCGCCTCATTGACCTACCTCCTTGGTGCGAGCATCCCTGCCTACCTCGGCATTTCACTTCAGGCTGTAACTTTTTGGCTTGGTCTTGTGGGCATTCTCATCGCACAATTGAGTATGGCCTTGCTGGGCGAAGTCTTCCGCCCGTACAACGAGCCGCTTGTGGAGGGTGAGACTCCGCAACAAAAAGAGACTCTCCGCAATAACATGCTTTATATCTCAATTGGGCTTTTTGCAACCTATGCATTAATCGTCTTTATTATTTATCTCAACCACACTTTAACACATCCTGCTTTTTTCTTTTTGCTTTCTTCTGTCTTAATCATCCTCGCTTATGCTGTGCCCCCTGTTCGGCTGATCAATCGCGGCTTCGGTGAATTGACTCTTGCCGCGCACATCGCTTATGTCGTTCCGTCCATCGCGTTTTTGCTTCAAGCTGGTGAAAATCATCTATTGCTGACTGTGTTGATCATTCCGCTCACTGCATTGGCCCTCGCTTATTTTTTGATCGTCAACTTCACAACATTCACCGCTGACGAAAAATATCAACGCGCAACTCTCCTCCGCCTGCTTACCTGGGAGCGCGCTGTCCCATTTCATCACAGCCTGATCTCATTTGCTTACGCAATGTTTTCCCTCGCGCCGTCGCTTGGTTTTTCATTCAACCTCATTTGGCCCGCCTTCCTCACCCTGCCCTTCGCGATTTTTCAGATCATCCAACTCCGCGCCATTGCCCTCGGCAACCCGCCCAATTGGCGGCTTCTCACATCCACAGCTCTTGCTGTCTTTGGATTGACCACCTACTTCTTGACTCTGACTTTCTGGCTTCGATGACATGCCTGAATTTTTGACTCTCCTTCCACCCGATGAAGCACGCGACAAATTACTCTCGCATCTTTCCCCGCTGATCGCATCCCCCTTGGGGACAATTGACTCTGAATCTATAGACGTTGTCCAATCCCTTGGCCGCTTCACCGCGTCTGGCGTATTCGCGCCGCACCCATTGCCTGATTTTCTCCGCACCACTGTGGACGGTTATGCTGTCCGCGCAAAAGATACGTACGGCGCAAGCGACTCATTACCTGCATATCTCAATCTCGTTGGCGAAGTGCCAATGGGTGACACTCCGTCTTTTGAATTGGGCCCAGGTCAATGTGCATTGATCCACACCGGCGGAATGCTCCCCAATGGCGCAGATGCAGTTGTGATGATCGAATACACACAGACCATTGCTTTTTCGGGGCTGAGCCCCGAAGAGAGCAGAGATGGAGAAATCGAAATCTTCAAATCCGTTGCCGATGGCGAGAACGTCATCCGCATTGGCGAGGATGTTGCGCAAAATCAACTGGTCATCCCCAAAGGGACACAGATCCGCCCCGCAGAAATTGGTGGACTGATGGCGCTGGGATTCACATCCATTGATGTAGCGAAGAAACCGCGTGTTGGCTTGATTTCCACGGGTGATGAAGTCATTGACCCAAGCCAAACGCCTCGCCCCGGCCAAGTCCGTGATATCAACTCATATACACTTGGTGCGCTCATTGAAAAAAGCGGAGGCATTGCAAAAAGGTATGGGATTTTTAGCGACCAGTTTCAGGTGCTGAAAGAAGCGGCAGCGAAGGCGCTATCTGAATGTGACGTGGTCATCATCACGGCAGGTTCATCCGCATCCACCAGAGATATGACCGCCGATGTCATCCGCACATTGGGCGAGCCGGGCGTATTAGTGCACGGCATTAACACAAGGCCAGGCAAGCCGACGATCTTGGGAGTGTGCAATGGCAAAGCTGTGATCGGTTTACCAGGCAACCCCGTCAGCGCACTGGTGAATGGATATTTATTCGTTGTGCCAGTCATCGAAAGATTATTGGGCGCATTGCCCAAGCCCAAAGCAACCGTGCAAGCAAAACTTACTGTGAATTTACCATCGCAAGCAGGCAGAGAAGATTGGTGGCCTGTGAAGCTAATCGTCAATCGTCAATCGTCAATCGTCAATTACGAGGCTGATCCCATCTTCGGCAAATCAAACCTCATCTTCACCCTCGCCGCAGCGGACGGACTCTTACGGATTCACCCTGATGCAACAGGATTGAGCGCAGGCGAGTTGGTGGAAGTGGTGTTGATCTAAATGACTCTGCAGCGAATTTTGTTGATCGAAGACGACCCCGCCATTGGACAAAGCCTGTTGGATGGATTTCGTACGCATGGCTTTGAACCGCATTTGTGCAATACGGGTGGGAGCGGTTTGGAATTTGCAAGAAAAAATTCTCCGCATTTGATCGTCCTGGATATCCGCTTACCTGATGGGTCAGGGTTTGATTTTTGCCGTCAGATGCGGCAAGCTGGAATCAAGCAACCCATCATCATGCTCACCGCCCAACACGATGAAATGGATAAAGTCCTTGGCCTTGAAATGGGCGCGGATGATTACGTCACCAAGCCGTTTAGTCTGCGGGAATTGGTTTCGCGTGCGCGCGCTCATTTGCGTCGCGCCTATGGTGATTATGCTTCAAATGATCCTGCATCAGTGGCGGTGGCTGACCTTGTGCTGGACCAAACTACAGGTCAGGTAAGACGCGGCGATTTCGTCATCGCGTTGACGCCCATCGAATTCCGTTTGCTGAGTCATATGGCGAGGCATCGCGGACAGGCATTGTCGCGCGCGCAGATTGTGGAAGCGGTCTGGGGCTATGCTCCTGATTTGGAAAGTGAAAAGTCTGTCAACGTCCACATCCGCCGCCTGCGCGAAAAAATAGAATTAAAACCCGAAGAACCCGCCATCATTTTGACTGTCCCCGGTATTGGCTATCGTTTAGTCGGCTAGAACTTCCTCCCCCAAATCGTGCCTTTCGATTTGGGGGATGTGCCCGAAGGGCGGAGGGGGTCAGATTACGAAACCTTAATCACATCACAATCTAATTGAAACCACGAGGAAATAAACTTACAGACAGGACAAACCCTTGTCTGTATTTTTTTATTCTGTCATGCTGAACGAAGTGTAGCTCTCTAACATCGGAGAACACTTCATCAGGGTGACACAAAACGGAGCTTCTTTGTGGATAAACGCATCGTGATTGTTTTTGTGCTGGTCGGGATTTTGGTCATTTCCGCGGCTGGTTATTTTGGTTTTTCGACCACCCAGGAGCCTGAGCCAACCCCTACTCCTCAGACTGTGACCGTAGACCGCTGTGATGTGGATCAAACTGTCACCGCGCCAGGCAACCTGGTCAACGTGGGCTTGGAAAATATAAACATGCCAACGACAGGAAAGCTGTCGGAGGTGTATGTCCGCACCGGGGATGTGGTCAGGAAAGGGCAGGTGCTTGCAGATTTGGACGCAGTGGCAAAATCTGAGGCGCAGTTGGCCGTGATCGAAGCCCAGGAGGAATTCGATGCCGCGCAAACGAAGCGCGCTTCAATGGATTATCCGCGTGCTTCGGATTCATTTATAAAAGAATATAAGGCGAAGATCAAATTGCAAAAGAACCTGGTGGGCCAGCTTGCCTCGATGTATGAGAATGCAATTGGGCCCGAGTCCAAGGCCAGCGCGCTGACACAGCTTTCAAATGCTCAGACAGAATTGAGTGCCATGGAAAATAATTTGAAATGGTATCTGGGGCATCCCAGCGAGGCCGACCTGGCTACCGCGGATTCGGAACTTTCGCTTGCCAAAGCAAAGTACGAGGCGGCAAAGGTGGTACTTGAAAGCCTTTCGATTATTTCGCCTTTTAATGGTGTCGTTTTGGAATCCACAGCGCAAACTGGCGTGACCATTAATGCAGAAACAACTTTATTTAAAGTGGGCGACCCAAAGGATTTGGAAGTGCAGGCCAATATCACCGAAGAGGATTTTCCAATCGTTTCGGTGGGGCAGGAAGTGGAAATATTCTTCGATGCCCGTCCTGAACTCACAATTCAAGGCAGGCTGTCCCGTATCATTCCACAACGAATCGCAGGCGAGAGCAGTCCGCTTTACGACATTTACATTACGCTGGATGAGGTCCCGGATGGATTGGCAGATGGGATGACCGCAGATACTGCCATCACGATTGCGAAGAGCGAGGGTGTGTTGTGCCTGCCACGTGCAGTTGTACGTGCCTCTGGCGGCGATACGACCATCGTCAAAGTTTGGGATGGTGTGCAGGAGGCGGAAAGAGAGATCACAGTCGGTTTGCGCGGCGATACGTATGTGGAGATCGTTTCGGGTCTTGAGGAGGGCGAGCAGGTGGTGACAAGATGAACGACTGTTTCCTCCAAGCTCTAGCCGCAGTCCCCGGCGGCGCTGTTTGCAAGGTAAGTCTTGCGCCGAGGACGGCGCAAGGAGCAGTTCTGCAGGTGGTCACGCGATGAACGAGCCTGTTATCCGTACCGAAAAGATCACACGCAGATATTTGATGGGTGAAGCTGTTGTCACGGCTTTGCGTGACGCAGACTTAACTGTGCATGGTGGTGAATTCATCGCGTTGATGGGCGCTTCTGGAAGTGGGAAGTCAACCTTGTTGAATCTGCTCGGTTTGTTGGACCGTGCATCAGCGGGTGAATATTTTCTCGAAGGTATACCTGTCTCTTCCTTGAGCCGCGATGAACTGGCTGATTTACGCGGCAGAAGGATCGGGTTCATTTTTCAAAATTTCAATCTGCTTGCGCGGCTGTCTGCATGGGAAAACGTTGCCCTGCCGCTGGCTTATCGCCAGGGTCAGTTTGGGCAGCAGGATCAACTGTCCCGTGCGCGAGAGGCGTTGTCTCGTGTCCAGTTGGAACATCGAGTCGAACATAATCCCATGGAGTTGTCGGGTGGTGAACGTCAGCGTGTGGCGATTGCGCGGGCGTTGGTCACGCAGCCTGCTGTCATCCTGGCCGATGAGCCGACGGGAAATCTTGATAGCAATACGGGCATCGAGATCATGCGTTTGCTAAAAGAGTTGAATGAAGAGGGCCGCACCATCATCGTGGTGACGCATGATATGAATGTTGCGCGCAATGCCAACCGCATCTATCAGATGCGTGACGGTGTGCTGAAAGAAAGTGAGTTTGACTATGTCGCTCACTGATCTTTTGCGAACTGCACTGAGAAGTGTTTCGGCAAACAAACTTCGTGCAGCGCTCACGATGCTCGGAGTTGTGATCGGTGTCGCCTCGGTGATCGCGATGCTTGCGCTCGGCAACGGCGCACGTGCTGCGGTGGAGGCTACCTTTCAAGATCTCGGTGCAAATCAAATTCAGATTGGTCAACGTTTTGAAATGCAGGATCGTGAGTTTGTGGCGAGCGGGAAAAAGCTGACATATCAGGAGGGCCTCGAAATGTTGGATACAGTCCCGCTGGTGGAGCGCGTGGAAATGTCGGTGAGTAAAACGCTCAAAGCGCGCTTTGGACGTGCATCCATTGAAATCGGCGCGATAGGAACAACCGTGGATGCGCTTGAGGGATTCGTTGCCAGCGGTAACGTTCAACCTGTGGGATGGACAGCCGACGCCGCCTTCACCGCCGCCGACCTGATCGGCGAGGGACGCTTTTTCTCCACTGACGAAGTGTACGCTGCCGCGCCCGTCTGTGTGCTGGGATATCAAACCGCGCTTGATCTATTCTCCGGTGATAACCCCATCGGCGAAACGATTTGGATCGAGCGCACGCGTTGCACTGTCATCGGTGTGGCTGTGGAATTAGAAAGCACTGATGTGCAGGAGCGTTATCGATCCAACCCGAACGAGTTCCTGGCCATGCCGATCAGCACGATGATCCAGGAACTATATGATGAAGAACCTTCCGTGTACATGACGGCGCACGTCACGGATGCGAATCGCATCGAGGAAGCCAAGAAGCAGATCACTGAATATCTGCGCGAAAAACACCAGATCGAACAGGATGCCGAAGGGAATTATCTCGACGATTTCGATATGACCACGCGCGATGACATTCTCGGTCAACAGCAGGAAGCCGCGCAGACTTTTTCCATCCTGCTGGCGGCGATGGCAACTGTCTCGCTGCTCGTCGGCGGAATCGGGATCATGAATGTCATGCTGGTCAGCGTCACCGAGCGGACGCGAGAGATCGGTGTGCGTCTGGCGATTGGTGCGAAACAAAGAGACATCGTGAGTCAGTTCCTGCTCGAATCCATCCTGATCAGCGCCAGCGGCGGGCTGGCGGGAATCGTATTGGGCATCCTCGCCATTCCGCTTGCGGCGGCGCTCAACCAAGGCGTGGCATTGTTATACCCAGGCAGTATCCCGCTGGCATTCGTCGTCGCGCTGTTGATCGGAGTCGTGTTTGGGTTATATCCCGCCTTGCGCGCCTCGCGGCTCGATCCGATTGATGCGTTGCGGTATGAATAATACTCGGTGGTTGAGTAGCCCCGAATGTTCTTGGAGGGGCGTATCGAAACCACCATGTAACCTGAAAACAAAAAGTTGGTATCGAACTCGTTGGTTTCGATACGGCGGACAAACACCGCCTACTCAACCAACAGAACATTTATGAAATCAAAGGAGTAAATCATGCAAAACAAAAAAGTTTATTTCATCATGGCTGCTGTATTGATCGTCGTAGCCGTTGCGGCCTTCGTTGGCGGTCAACTGCTCAACGGCGGAGTCGGCCCATTAGGTTTATTCCCAATGATGGGAGGTGGTCCCGGGACGGTCTCAATAAAAATCGACATGACTCCCGCCCCCGAACTGCCGAAAACCGAACCTGAAACAAGGGGTACGTTCGTCGAACGCAAAGACAATACCATCGTCATCCAGGAGTTTTCAATGGAAATGGGCCAGGGCGGCGGCGGTGTTGTTGTGCAAGCAGGGCCCGGCGACGAGAGCGGTCCTGTCACCAGCGGCGGCCCCGGAGACAGTAATGGCCCCAAAGTGGAAGTTGTTATCACTAGCAAAACCATTATCTATCGCGATGCCACTGAGATGCCGCCTCCATCTGAGGCGAGTGAATCCATGGTCGTACAACAGGTGGTGGAGGAAGGTGCACTTGATGATCTAACAAGCAACAGCATGGTCATGGTCTGGGGGCGCAAAAACGGTGATCGGATCATTGCGGATATGATCATGTACAGTCAGCCAGTCATGTTCAAGAGGGAGGCTCCTTAGATCGTAAATTACAGAGACTTCGGAAGTCTGGTAGACTTCCGAAGTCTGAAAGGTGAAACCATGAATCGAAATTCCATTCGCTGGAGGCTGCCTGCAAGTTACGCGGTGATCGCCCTGCTCGCGGCGTTGTCACTTGGTTCGGTGATGCTGCTTGTCTTACGCAGCTATTACACGCGCCAGGAACGCGAGTATCTGTTTGGAAATGCCATTACGTTAAAACCAGTCCTTGAGCAGGTGATGCAATCTGATTTGCCCCCGGACTTCCTTCAAGATCAAATCAATGGGCTTGCCTTTCTCTCCCAAACTCAAATTCAATTGCTTGATTCAAACAGGAACGTGATCGCAGATTCTGGTGCGCCTGATTCAAAGCAAGTCATTGCTGTTTCACGAATGCCAGTGTCTGGCAATGTAATGTTTAGTGTGCCGGCCAATCCTTCGTCAGGTCAGCCGCCAGCTTTGATATATCACGATGAAGGGGATGTTTTTCCACCACTCATTCCGTTTGAAAAAGAAGTGCCAGCAGGTCAAACCGCAGAGATCATCGTATCCGTAAATGCATCGCCATATGGTTATGGATTTACTTCGAGATCAGACTTCGACCCGACACACAGGTCATCGCAAGCTGTAAGTGTCCCGCTTATCTCGGAGGATGGAAGCCTGTTAGGCGTACTTGAATTCTCCAATGGCCCTAGTTATGGCACAGATGTGATCGAATCTGTAATGCTGGCATGGTTGGTTGCCAGTTTGTTCGCGATGGCCCTTGCCGCACTGACAGGTTGGTTCATGAGCCAGCGCGTAACACACCCCGTGCTTGCGCTTGAACGCGCAACGCAGCAAATGGAACAGGGTGATCTTTCTGTGCGCGTTGATCTGCAAAATGAAAAACAGCAGGAGTTTGTGTCGCTTGCGAATTCCTTCAACGGAATGGCTGAACAGGTGGAGCAGACCGTCTCCACGTTACGCGCCTTTGTTGCGGATGCGGCCCACGAATTGCATACTCCCATCACGGCATTGCAGACCAATCTGGAATTGGCACAGGATGAGAAGCAAAACGCATCAGACCTGACCCTCTATCTGTCGCGTGCCCAGGAACAGGGTCAGCGGCTGGAAGCGCTTGTGAAAAACCTGCTCGATCTATCGCGCATCGAATCAGCAGATTTGAAATCCAATTTTGAACCTGTAGATATATCCAGCATCCTGCGTGAAGTATCAGAACAATTCGCCTCGCGCGCCGAACAATCCAATCGCAGCTTTCGTTTGGAAATGACGGATGAAAACCTTGAGGCCTTCGGAAATGAAATGCAATTGCGCCAGGTGTTTGTGAATTTATTAGAGAATGCCATCAAATTCACACAGCCCGATGATTCGATTTTTGTATCTGCGGAATTATCTGAAGAAAAAATCGAAATCAAAATTTCGGATACTGGCATCGGCATTCCTGCGGACGATCTGCCAAATATGTTCAGGCGTTTTCATCGCGGCCGAAATGTTTCGGAGTTTGCAGGCAACGGGCTTGGCCTCGCGATTGTCAAAGCGATTGTGGAAGGGCATGGGGGTGAGGTGCATGTTTCGAGCACGGGTGCTTATGAGGGGAGTGAATTTACTGTGAGCCTGCCCGCTCGTTTACAAAGTGCCCATGATGGGTATAATGCTGTGCATGGAATGGACAAAAGATAAATTTACTATTTCCGATGACGCCTCGCGCCTTGATGTAAATGTGATCTGTGATTTTCTTTCGCGCGCGTACTGGGCAGACAAACGTCCGCGCCATGTGATCGAGAAATCAATTCGGCATTCATTGAATTTCGGAGTCTACGATGGGGAAAGACAAGTGGGGTTTGCTCGCATAGTGACAGACTTTTCTATTTTTGCATATCTTTGTGATGTCTTCATTCACGAGGAGTATCGCGGACAATCCCTTGGCAAATGGATGATGGAATGTGTGATGTCTCACCCTGAATTGCGGGGATTAAAGCGTTGGTGCTTGCTCACTCGCGATGCTCACAGCCTTTACAAACAATTCGGTTTCACCGAACTCTCCGACCCTCCTCGCTGGATGGAAAAATTTGATGCCTCGCAATAACCAATCACTCATGACCTTTCTATCTGCACTTAACCAACCTCATCACCTCATCCTCGATGGCGCCACAGGCACCGAACTCAATCGTCGTGGTGTGGATACTGGTCTGCCGCTCTGGTCTGCCAACGCCTTGATGAATGATCACGATGCAAATATCCTTCAGCAAATCCATGAAGATTATCTGCGTGCTGGCGCAGACATTATTACGACGAATACATTCCGCACTCATCGCCGTGCGCTGGCTCCCAGCGGAAATGCAGATTGTGCCCTTGAATTCACTCGCCGTGCCGTGGATATTGCGCGCGCCGCAATTGCTAAGGTTCCTTCCGATAAGGTGCGCTTCGTAGCTGGCTCAATCTCCACACTCGAAGATTGCTATCGCCCCGATCTCGTCCCTCCTGACGATGAACTCCGCGCTGAGCATTCCGAACGCGTTCACCACCTTATCGAATGCGGCGTGGATTTGATCCTCATCGAAACCATCAACACAATTCGTGAAGCTTTCATCATGGCGAAGCTTGCTACAATTACAGGCACACCCGTGGTTGTTAGTTTCGTTTGTGACCGCGAGGGAAAATTGCTTTCGGGTGAAACACTCACTGAAGCCGCAAATCAATTACTCCCGCTTGGCATTTCAGCCATCGGAGTGAACTGCGGGCCAACGCCCAATCTTGCCAAGTCGCTCGCTGAATTGCAAGCCGCCTGCGGCAAAGACTTTCCATTGATCGCTTATGGCAACATCGGCTATGCAGATGAGAAAGTTGGTTGGGTCAATACCGATTCTGAAAACCCCAAAGCCTATTGCGAACATGCCTCGCATTGGCCTGCTAAGATAATTGGGGGATGCTGCGGCACTACTCCCGATCATATTGCTCTGCTAAAATCCGTCATCAAGTAATTGCTCCAAGTTGCTGCCTTGCGGAATTTTCGTAAGTTTTAACGCAAAGACGCAGAGTCGCAAAAAAACAATAGAATCTTTGCGCCCTGGCGACTTTGCGTTAAGAATCTTGATTAAAAGCAGCTCAAGAAGCAAAGATATCGTCGTCATTCACACTCCATATTTATAGTAGGTATCATGATTCTCGAACTCTTCAACAAACCTGTTGGCTTCTTTCTGCTCGCGATGGCGATCATCCTCATCACACCGCTATTATCCGAGCGGCTGCGATTGCCAGGCATTATCGGCATCATTATCGGCGGCATGTTGATCGGCCCGCATGGGTTCGGACTCATGGCAGAGGGTGACCGCATTGAATTCCTCGCCACCATCGGCCTGGTCTATCTCATGTTCAGCGCAGGCCTCGAGGTGGATATTAACCAATTCATGCGCGTCCGCACTCGCGCGCTTGTTTTTGGTCTCATTACATTTATTTGTCCGCAGCTCATGGGCATGGGGCTTGGCTACATCCTCGGCCTCGATATACTTGGCATGATCCTGCTTGGCTCCGCCTTTGCATCTCATACACTCATTGCATTCCCCATTCTTACGAAATTTGGCGTCACACGTAACGAAGCCATAGCGGTCACCATTGGCGCCACTGTGCTAACTGACATCGGTGCATTCATTGTGCTCGCGGTTGTGCTTGGAGCAAAATCAGGCGGCGGTTTTACAATAAGTTATTTTGTGCAGTTGCTCGTCATGTTAACGATTTTCACGGCTGTCATTATCTTTGGCCTGCCCCGTCTTGGGAAAATAATTTTTCAAAAACTCACAGGCCGCGCAGTTGAATTTCAATTCGTCATCGTCGCACTTTTTATTGCAGCATTCGTCGCTGAGTTGATCGGTGTGCACGAAGTGGTTGGCGCCTTCCTCGCAGGTCTTGCGGTTAACTCCATGCTTCCACGTCACAGCCCCGTTACGGGTCATGTGCTTTTCGTCGGCGAATCATTTTTTATTCCAGTATTTCTTTTATACAGCGGCCTCATCACCGACCCACTTACATTCCTCGAAAGCCCGCAAACCATTGTTGTTGCCATCGGCGTCACCATTGTCGCGTATGTTTCCAAACTCATTGCTGCCTGGATCACCGCAAAAATTTACAAATACACCAAGTCCGAATTCTGGACGGTCTATGGCCTCTCACACGCACAGGCCGCAGTGACCATCCCAACCCTGGTGATCGGTTTGGAAACTGGACTTTTCGACTCTACCCTTTTCAACGCCGCCATCTTGATGATTCTCCTCACCTCGATCACCTCCCCCTTAATCGTCCAGCGCTTCGCTCCCAATCTGCAAACTGCCTCAACAGACGATAAGCCTTTACCTATCTTTGGCAGAGTCCTCGTGCCCGTCTCGGAGCCCAAACAATCTGAAGGGCTGATCACGCTTGCCAGCCTGCTTGCCCGTGCCTCCCGTGGAAAAGTTCTCGCAGTCAGCGTTGCCCGTGACATGGGGCCTGATAAAGAAAGCAGCTTTCACCTTCACCGGGATTTATTGGGACGCATCACCGAGTCCTTGAACGACCCTGAAGCAGAGATAGAACTAATCCCGCGTATGGCCGCCTCACATGCACAAGGGATTCTTCATACCGCACATGAAAAGAATGCAACCCTTATCATCATGGGCTGGCGCGGCAAGCGGACTCTCCGCGAAAACGTACTTGGCTCTGTTTTAGACGAAGTCGTTTGGGGCTCAGATACACCTGTGATGATCGGCAAACTTGGCCTGCCATTGAACAGTATGCAGCGCGTTGTATTCATTGTCCCCGCGAAAGCGATCCCACTGATTGTTTTGCGCCGTATGCTTGAGGCGGGCTTATTGTTAACCAAAGCCCTGGGTGTTCCGCTCGTGATTCGCGCAGATAAAAGTTATCTCCAACCCTTGGAAGCTCTGCTTGCTGTAATGAACTCAGAACATCCCATCATCATAGAGTCTCTTACCGACCAACTCAAACCTGCCATGCTGGAACGCGAAAGTATCAGCAGCTTTATTCTTGTGCCCGGGTTCGGTTCTCGCAAGCGTGTGGCAGATACACTGGGAAGTCTTCCCGAACAACTCGCCGCATCCTTTGATGGGAATCTGGTGATCTTGCATTTTGATAAATAATCCAAGTTGCTACCATACTCCCGTCGTGTCATGCTGAGGGGCGTACTTCCCTGCACCGAACGCAGGACGGTGTGCCTCGAAGCATCTCTGAGTTTGTGACTAGGGACCCTTCAGTCGCGAAAGGCGCTCCTTCAGGGAGACACCCGTAATTTCTTAATACAAGGTGGCAACTCGGGTTGCATTTTAATATGTTTCATAAGTTCATAAGTATGCCAAAGGTGTATACTTAACTTGATGCTAGGTCACCTAAAAGATTTTCTGATTGGCCCTCCCCTCCCAACACGTGAGCTTCACGGAAAAAAACTAAATAAAATCCGCGCATTGGCCGCATTCTCGCCAGATGCTCTTTCCTCCATTGCATATGCCAATCAGGAGATATATCTTGGATTGGTTATCGCTGGGAGTGCGGGCTTGGGAATCGCCTGGCCGATTGGACTGGTAATCACTGGCCTATTGGTGATCGTCGCCATATCTTATTACCAAACTATTCATGCCTATCCTTCCGGGGGAGGCTCATATGTGGTGGCACGTGATAACCTGGGAACGCATGTTGGCCTGCTAGCCGCTTCTGCATTACTAATTGATTATCTGCTAACCGCCGCAGTTAGCCTGACAGCCGGGGTGGAGGCTATTGCATCGGCTTTTCCGTCACTCTGGCAATATCGTGTGTGGATCGCACTGATCTTGCTGGCATTTATTATGCTTGCCAACTTGCGAGGCTTACGCGAGACGGGGTCATTGATGTCCATCCCTGTTTACCTGTTTCTGTTTACTTACATTCCCATGCTTGCATATGGAGTGTTCGTGTTGATGAGGGATGGCCCAGTCTCTTTGGGTGGGGTTGCCCCTCAAGCAACTCACCCAATAACCCTATTTTTAATTCTTCATACTTTTGCAACCGGTTGTACTGCTCTCACCGGCATCGAAGCGATTAGCAATGGAGTGCCTTCCTTTGAACGCCCGGAGTCAAGCAATGCCGGCAAGACGTTACTTGTGATGGCAGCCCTGATGGCGGCCTTATTTCTGGGCAGTATCGGCCTGACCCAATATCTGGGAATTGTGAGTGGCCCTCAGGAAACTATTCTTTCAGCGCTTGCACGCAGGTTGTTTGGGAATGGCGCCGGTTATTTCTTCATCCAGATCAGTACCATGTTGATCCTAGCTGTTGCGGCCAACACAAGTTTTGCTGGCTTCCCGCGCCTCGGCGCCATTCTTGCCAGGGACGAATTCCTTCCGCGCCAATTGACGGGTTTGGGTGACCGCCTTGTTTTTGCAAATGGCATTATTCTGTTATCCGTTGCAACAGCTGTTTTGATTATCATCTTTGGCGGTGATAGTCATTCACTGATTCCGCTGTTTGCAGTGGGAGTGTTTCTGGCTTTTAGCCTTTCACAAGCTGGTATGGTCGTTCACTGGTGGCGCGAACGGGGAAGGGGATGGATATTCAAATTTATAGCCAATGCACTTGGCGCCCTCGCCACAACGGTGACGTTGATTGTGGTCGGTTATAGCAAATTTCTTGAGGGCGCCTGGGTAACCATCCTGTTGATCATCGTAATTATGTCGATATTTTATAGCATCCGCTCTCATTACCTGGAAGTTGGGCGTGAACTTTCCCTGCATGGTTTGCCTCCATCTCTGAAGCCGATTTCTGCTTCGCGTGTGATCATTCCGATCTCGGGCGTGCATCGCGGCGTTGTTGAAGCAGTGGATTTTGCCCGTTCCATTACAAATGACATTACAGCCGTATATGTGGAATTGGAAGAAGAAGACACCCAGGAGGTAAAAGAAAAATGGTCTCGTTTATGGCCTGATATTTCACTCATGGTGGTGCCTTCACCCTATCGTTCTTTGATTCAACCCTTGTTGGATTATCTTGATGAAGTGGACACACAAAAAAATGACGGACAATTAGCCTGTGTAGTTCTGCCCGAATTTGTTCCAGCCAAATGGTGGCAGGCTTTCCTGCATAACCAAACCGCCTGGTTATTGAAAGCAG
>NZ_JBXMTI010000127.1:0-3917 GCF_057083605.1 Candidatus Villigracilis sp.
ATCGAGTTTAATTTCCTTTATGTCATAAATGATAGCGTAAACAGTGACCTGGAATTTCAAAGGTTTCTTGGTTATTACAAAGCCATTCAAACCTCCGGGTTGTTATTGTTCCAATGGCTGATCACCAGCCGCCTTCTTTCAAAGATCCAGTTGAAGAAGGCGTTTGCAGTTTTGCCCTTTGCCATGTTCGTTTCAGGCGGGCTGGCGTTGGGAATTTCAAGTGTCATCGGCGCAGCTTCGGCCCGCTTTGTCGCGCGAACTGTTTACACGGCCTGGGATGACCCTGCAAGAAAAGCTCTGCAAGGACTCGTTCCCGACGAACGACGCGGGCGTATCTCGGCTTTTATGGATAGTTATTTCATTACTACGGCTACAGTCTTGGGTTGTATTTTGCTTCTCATCCTATTCGGTTTGAAGTCTATGGAGTTGATCACTGAGCAGCTCGTTAGATGGATCTATTTGGGGATAGCTGCCGGTGCTGCATTCTCTGCCTTTATTACCAGCTTTTACTTGTGGAAAGTTTATGATGTCAGCATGTTAAATTACCGCCTGGCAAGGTCTAAACGTAAAAGTGTTTTAGACGGTATTGAATTCTAGTTTGGGCCTATGTTGAATATTCCAGAAATTGGGTTGGTTATCCACGATCTAGTCGGAGGTAACTCCATCTATATTGACGACTATCTGTCAATTTATGAGGAGTTGTTTCCTCAATATGCCCGTTACACTCCTGTCATGCGTCAACGCGCGGAAAGACCGTTGGATATCTCCGCAAATGAAAAATGGCATCAATGGATACTGATTGTCAGAGGCAGGCCGGTAGGTATTATTGGTTTTCTTTACAATATCAAAAGAAACACAGGTGTCTTGTTTGATTTTGCAATTAGGTCAGAGGCGCGAGAAATTAAGTCTCTTGAAAATAAAAGCCTGGCCCAGCTTGTGTTGAACCTTGCGATGCAGCAGCTTGTAGAAGATGCGCAGGCATATGGTTACAGTGCTCCGCTTTGTATGATCGCAGAAGTAGCACATGCTCCTCTTGTTAAGAAATATATGGAGTATGGCTATGTGGAATTTCCGATTGAATATTTTGAACCGCCATCCACACCCGAGTTGTTGGAATTATCTAGTGCACACCAAAACCTTGATAAAATAGGATTTGAACGTATGTACTTGGGTGCATTCCAAATCCCCAATTACCCTTTTAACCCAACTGACCCGGACATTGTCAATACTGTGTTGCTTACGTTGTTAGAGGATCATTACCATTTGCCTGATAACCATTGGTTGATACAAAAAATGCTCCAGGAAACCCTAAATAATAAGTAGGAGAAAAACCCATGTCTCTGCAATCAAATACTGCCCCCCTTGCTAAATCCCGCAAAAGGTTTATCAGCCTCCAGACCAAGTTGATCGTAGGTTTTACGTTGATCTTTACAGTCGTTTTTGCATCCACCTATTATTGGTTCTATGACTTTGCACAGAACGAGGCCATGTCCCAGATAAAAGAAGGGCTGTACGACACGATTATTGGTGCTACAAAAACTGGCATTCTTGGCGATGGAGATCAGGTTCAAATTATTGATGGTGATGCAATGGAGGGATTGGTCAAGGAGGGGCAAGTTGGCCCTGATGGAATTACTACAGATGATTCGAGATATTGGGATCAAGTTGAAGTGCTTTGCCAGATTAGGCGATTAGAACCCCGTGCCAGCCCCTACACATACATCAAGGGAGATAATCCGGGTGAAATCGTCTTTATTGGAAGCTGGGGCGGATGTTTACCCAACCCGGATTGGGATAATTTTGCAAAATTTCGTGAGTCTTATGACGTTAATGTAGGCCCTAACCTGGCAGGGCTTGACCAAGTTGTATACCAAACCGAGACCGGTTGGTGTCCTTATGCTGACGAGAAATGTACTCCTCACATCTATTCAGATGAATTTGGGTCGTGGGTTTCTGCGTATGCACCCATCAGAAATTCAAAGGGAGAATCGGTTGGGGCCCTTGGAATAGATTTTACATCCACGTATGTGAACGAAGTCAGCGCGCAAATCTTAAGAACTATTTACTTCGCCTTTTCAATTACTTACATTATCCTGCTGGTTTTGATCTACTTTGTGGCTCAATATTTCACCCGCCCTCTCGTTGGATTTACCCGCGCTATTGAGCAGATCGGCGAAGGAAATTATGAAGTCGGCTTGAAGTACCTGGGCGAACTCAATCTTTCAGACTCCAATCCTGATGAAATCGAAACCATGGAACGTGTATTTAGAGGCATGATCGATAAGGTTTACAAACGCGAGCAAAACCTGCGCCAACAGGTTGAAGAGTTGAAGATCGTTATCGACGAATCCAAGCGCCGCAAGCAGGTTGAAGATATTGTAGAGTCGGAGTTTTTCCAAGCCTTAAAGGAAAAGGCACAGAAAATGCGCGATCAACAAAAACCCGGTGACAAGGAATCGGAATAAGGCCGCACTCTACTATGTCGATGCTCAATAGCGTACCAACAGTGGTGGTCAGTAATTTTGCCGAGGCTCATATCGACTTTTTAGGACGCAGCAACAAGCCTGCTGAGCGCGATGACTTGATCAATGGCGAAGATTATCATGGAGATCGCACCATTTTATGGGCGGGCGATCCCAAGTTGGTGATTGTTAATTACCCGATTGCCCATGCGGAATTAAATACTTCCAGATTGAATTACGCCAACACATTGCATATCGCCCCAGCGGAGCCTTCTCACTATTTGAGTTTAGACATATTGCGCGAAAAACATTTGCTGGAAAGTATTATTGACTATTCAGGTGAAAACCGCACTGTAAAGATCATCCCCTACGCAACTACTAAAGAGTTCTTGCATCTGGTTGAAGTTTTGCGCAGGGATTTTAACCTGAATGTAATAACCCCCGAAAGCCCCGACGCAGACCACCTGTGGGTGCGCGATCATATTGACACAAAGACAGGTTATAGATCTCTGGCATCTTATTGGATGCCAGACGCAAATAAATTCATTCCATTTGGCGTAATCTGTTATGACCTTAAACAAGCAGCAACCGCTGCTTGTTGGTTTTCCAGCCGAGGTGAGGCCTGCGTGGTCAAAGCCGATACGGGCGAAAGCGGGATCGGCACTACCATCATTATGCCAGATGCTGAACTGACCGTCGAAAGCATCTATGACAGACTTCAATCAGATCCATTTTATGCCAATGAATTAATCGTTGTAGAAAGTTTTATTCCCTCGGCCAAAAGAATTTCTCCATCTGTTGAGTTGAAGGTACCAAAACTTGGGGAGGGTGACCCTCATATCACCTATATTTCCAATCAATTATTTTTGGGCTTTGGCGATTTTTGTGGCATTCAAATCGACCGCTCTGTTTATGAACAACCCTGGTGCGCCGACCTCGAACGGTGTAGTTTGGAACTCGCGAATAAATTGCAGGCCATGGGATATGTTGGTCATTTCGATTTGGACTGTATCGTAAGCGATGGGAACGAGCTATATTTGCTCGAGATCAATTCGCGTCGAACGGGTGGCACCCATGTTCATGAATTTGCAAAACATACCTTTGGTGATAATTATCTCAAAGATGTATCCTTAATAAGCTTTGAAGCCGCGAGCTCAGGTACAATCACGGATGCAGATGAATTGATAAAGGTTGTAAGTGATTTTTTATATCCGATGCCTGGTGATGAGCCTCTAGGTATGGTTATCACAATTACAACGCCCCTTTTTAAAAATCGTTTTGGTTATATTATCGTAGCTCCATCAGAAGAGCAGACGTTTAAGCTTAAGGAACAAGTTGAAAGGCGTATTCAGCAATATTGCGACTCAAAATAAAAAAACTGTAATGACTCAAAAGTCCTTTGACATCAGATCAAAGGACTTTTTTTATTGATGCAAATTTACCGTGATATTAATT
>NZ_JBXMTI010000128.1:0-2495 GCF_057083605.1 Candidatus Villigracilis sp.
AACTGCAAAGATCTACAGCAAATTGATGTCTATGTGCTTGCCAAATGTGAACAAGAAATGTTTGTTCGATAATATTTTGAAACCTCCCAAAGTTAGCATCATCAGTAGACAAATCTAGGCATTGTCTGAGGTATCAAAATTTTATGTTGTCAGCTGATCCTTTGGGAAGGATTTAGCCGGTTTAGTTATGGATTGGAACGTGGTCGCCAAGGTCAAAAAAGAATTAATACTCCTTGCAGGAATGCTTTTCATCATGCTTTTGGGGGAAGTTTTGATAATTAATCGTGAAGTCATAAGAGATCGATTCTTCAAACTCAGAGAACTGCATTACACGGTTCACGATGGGGTTCTGGACCAAATGGAGCTCAAAAACGGAAAACTCATTGTTCGAGGACCGTATCCCAATATCACATTCGAAAATATTAATATACCTGTGGAACGTATTTCTATTACCTGTCAGAACTCCATAATCCATGCACGCGGACAAGTTTTCTTCCGTACCGCTAATGAGGCATTTACCTGGGAGAATTCCATCAGCTATGTGACTAGTCCAAACTACAACACACAAATTATCGAACTTCCCAGTGTTCAAGTGATATCAAGTTTGAGATTTGATCTTACTCATTCCGAGAAGGATGTGATTCGGTGCAGAGAGTTTGTGATCAACCCGCTCGTTCCCTTTACCATTCGTTTTCGTCGGCTTGCAATTTACCTGGTTTTTGTATTGCTGGGCATTTTTGAAATCATTAGAAAACTCTTGTCCAAGGAAGAACATACAGGGACTATATTTCCCTCACTGCCCTTTCAAAGGCTCGCAATTCCCCTGTTGACCGTCTGCCTAGTCTTTCCCGATGTGGTCTTCCTGGGAGCCAGTCTGCGTATAATCGACCAAGTGCGTGGATACAACTACCACTTTCCTCCTCGGACATTTTATCCTCATTTTGCGCATCAAATGTGGAATGCTGGCCTGAGTGATTATTACGGGGCTTTTTTTCAATCGGAACCGATGATGGAGTTTATGGCGCGTTCTCTGTATGAGGGTGAATCGCCATATTGGAACCCATACTCAGCCGCAGGAAGCTTGGGACCTGAAACCCTCGTGGACAACAAGTTCTCCGCATTTACATTGGCATATGCACTTCTGGGTGGCGGGCAGAAAGTCTATAACCTCGTACTCTTATTCCTCTACTTTTTAGCGGCCCATTTCACCTTCCGTCTGATCCGTGAAAAACTCAGACTGTCTTTTCTCGCTGCACTGGCAGGTACATTTTTCTTTTTGCTCAATGGTTATGCTACCGCCAATGTCGGGAGCAACATAGCCCAGAGTTACCTGTTTGTGCCCATGTGTCTGTACGCATCGTTTTCCTTCATCGAAAAGCCCACTGCTTTGCGAATTTGCGGGGTGGTATTGTCCTTCGCGGCGTTCTTTTCCTTTACCTTTATTCCAACCACCTTCACTGGCTTTGCTGGAATGTACGCCGTGCTGCTGGGTTATGCTCTCATGCTTTATCGAAAATCACAGATGAGGGTTATGGGGTTGCTTCGAGTTCTGGCTGCTCATGCCTCCTGTGTAGTCGCATCCATCCTGCTGCTGGCATTCTTATACTTCCCAATTGTTGAGAATCTGCATAGCACTGGTACTGTTGATGCCTATTCGAACAGAAGAATTTACCATCCATCGTGGATAATGATCCCCTCTGTTTTTTCCTCTTCCCATTTCTTCGAGTCTTATTGGGCAATAGATCAGGCAGTGGTGGATTATGTGGCCCGAAGAAACGAATCCAGCGAGGCTTATCATCTCGGAATAACAGCACTGACTCTCGGTGTATGTTCTTTAAGTCTAAGGAGGCGAGGTTTTTCGTCATTTGCACTGATCTGCAGCAGCGCAACCTTGCTCGGATTGAGCCTGATATTTGGCGTTCCCGGAATATCTTTGCTGCTCTCAAAAATACCCATCATCTCCTACATGATAGCGTCTAGGTACTGGTGGCCCGTTACGGTGATCCCCCTCACCCCCTTGGTGGCACTCGGCGTAGATAATCTGCAAAATCGGTTCGTCATGCCTGGCCTGCCATTTTTGTTATTGGGCCTTTTAGTGGGTTCGTTGATAGCGGTGGGAGCGGTCTACGGTCTTCATGAGCCGAACATCTGGTATAAGAAGTGGTCAATAGGCCTGCTTCTTGCGGCAGCCATTGTTTCGTCTCTGGCAACGGCTGCATCAGCTTACACTTCTTCTAATGGATTGAGAAATTATGTCGCTTTGGCTCTGGTGATCCTGGCTTTTGTAGAGCTGACGATGGACAGTAAGACCATGCGCTATGCGCCCGAGGATCTGTTCACGCATCCATCGAAAGAGATTACGTTTATAAAGCAGAATATCGACTTATATCGTACTCTGACTATTTCGTTTAATCATGATATGTGGCATGAGCTGGGTTCAGCGTTCGGCTTTCAGGAAGTCACGGCAATCAATCAAGGGACCCTGCCCAGTTATA
>NZ_JBXMTI010000129.1:0-7888 GCF_057083605.1 Candidatus Villigracilis sp.
CGCTCGTCTCATAATTAAGTAAACTTTTCGTTGAGAATTACGAAGGAAAATCGAAGTTTTTGTTTACCAAATTATGCGATACTCTGTAGATATGGATTTGTAGGGACACAGCGAAACGATTTACGGCCAAAATCTTGAATTGACTCGCTGTGTCCCTACTTTTCCGACAATCACTCAGGACGATAGGGTGCTTCTGCTTCGATATTGCCCACATATTCTGGCAAGTTTTTATGTTCGAGCATCTGGCGAATCGCTTGTATCTCGCCGATGTGATACCAATAATGATACGTAATACGTCGTAATGCATCACCTCGTGTTTGACCGACTGGCTCACCATTCAGTAATAAATCTGTAAGCAATAACTCTGTGGTCAGTGTATCAAGGTATGGATCGGCGGCGCTTGACACGGTCTGCCAGATCTCCAGCATGTGAGCGAAGGAAGGCGTATTCATGAGTGCGCCGTATGCAAATAATTCATTTAACTTTGGGAAGAGGATCTTATCCTGCGGCCTTTGCAGAAAAGTACGCTGCTCATGCCATGCGAGGTGACCCACTGTCCAACTGATGCAATTCATCGGGCCGAAGTGACGCGCGCCATCCTGTTCTGTAATGCCTTCCAGTCCGCGCAGCCATTCACTACGCGTAAAGCGGAATTGGTCAACAAGGGGGTGAGTCATTGTCTTCTCCTTAATGCGATATATAATAATTATATGCCACTCTATCTCGGCTGTCCCATTTGGTCGTTCAAAGGATGGGTGGGGAATTTCTATCCGAAAGGCACAAAGTCTACTGACTTTTTGCGCGAGTATGCGCGCCGCCTCACAACCATTGAGGGCAATACTACTTTCTATGCCGTGCCTGCGCAGAAGACAATCGAGGCATGGGTCGAGCAAACGCCTGAGGCTTTTCGCTTTTGCCCAAAGATTCCCAAAGCCATCAGCCATAATGGGAAATTGGAAGATTATGTTGAGCGCGCCCTCGAATTCATTGAGGTGATGCGCCCTCTCGCCTCTCGCCTTGGACCGATGTTCCTGCAACTGCCACCCAGTTATTCGCCCAAGCTGATGGATGACCTTGCAAAATTCCTGAAAGCCTGGCCGCATGATTTTCGTTTGGGTGTGGAGGTCCGCCACCTGGATTGGTTCGATGCGACCCATCGTGAGTCACTCAACCATTTGCTGGCTGACCATAACATGGCGCGAGTGGTGATCGATACTCGGCCGATACGAAGTTTGGATGGGGACAAGCTGCTCGAAGGCAGTGTATACCAAACTCTGTTGGAGGCTCGCGAACGCAAGCCTGATGTGCCCGTCTTCGAGGAGCAGACTACAGACTTCACCTTCCTGCGTTTTATCGGCCACCCTGAAATGGAGCAAAACAAGCCTTTCGTGGAGGAATGGGTCAATCGTCTTTCCTCGCAATTATCGGCGGACGCGAAGCGGGAGGCGTTTGTCTTTTGTCATTCCCCGGATAATTTGCTGGCGCCGCATTTGTGCCGCGAATTCCATCAGCGAGTGGCGAGTCAAATCAATCTCCCGCCTTTGCCGTGGGATGAGATCAAAACCGATACTCCAGAACAGCCTAGTTTGTTTTAGTTGCTCGTCTTACACACCCGGCCGTGATTCCCTCCCGAAGGACATCGGGACGATGTGAGCGGAGCGAAGGGTCCCTACCGCCGAAACCAGAAATTCTTCGCTCCGCTCACGCGTGCCTGCGCACGGTGCAGGCAGAATGACACTGCGTAAGGTTTTAGCTATTAACCAGCGTTGGGAAATTATTCAGGAACGCTTCCACCACTTGCGGGTCGAAATGAGTGCCGCTATTTTCGCGAATGTGATCGAGAGCCTTTGACTTCGGCCAGGCCGGGCGATAGGGACGGTCACTGGTCACTGCATCCCAAACATCCACCACGGCAAAGATGCGCGCCGCCAACGGGATCTGCCCGCCTTGTAATCCGCGTGGATAGCCGCTGCCGTCCCACTTTTCATGATGGCAGAAGGGGATATCCAGTGCCTGTTGCAGATATGAAATTGGGGTAAGCAGTTCAAATGCCAATTGTGGATGCTGGCGCATGATGAGCCACTCCTCTTCTGTAAGAGGGCCGGGTTTGAGCAGGATGCTATCCGGTACGCCCATCTTGCCAATATCATGCAACAAAGAACCCCTTCTTACATTTACAAGCTGGGCATCGCCAATCCCCATGATGCGCGCAAGTTTTAATGTCATTTCAGTAACGCGCTGGGTATGGCCTTCGGTCTCTTTGTCACGCAAGTCCAATGCGTGGGACCAGCCCTCAATGGTGGCGTCGTATGCCCGCTCAAGGTCGAAGTTGGAGCGTTGAATCCTTTCAAAAAGCAGGGCATTGTCGATGGCGATGGCGGTCTGCCAGCTTAGCGAATCCAGAAAATCCAACCAATCCATATCCACGTGCAACTGTGTACGGTTGAATAATTCAAGAACGCCCTTTACTTCCCCTTTTGCGATCAATGGAACGCCGAAGTAAGTGACGAATTCTTCATCCGCCAGAAGCTCGCGGCGCTTAAAATTTTCGTCAGGTAGGGTGAGATCTTTTATATGGATGATCTTTTTATCAAGCATGGCCAGCCCGGCATAGTCTTCTCCCGGACGAAGGCTGGTGGATGCGATGGTTCGGGTGCGGAAGCCTCTGCCTGAAGAATATTCAAGCTGGTTGGTATCTGCCTTCATCAATAACACGCAGGCAGCGTCAACTTCCAGTTGTGAAACAACCTGTTCAAGAACTGTATTGAGAGAGAGTCGCAGATCAAGGCTGTTGCTGATCGCGAGATCTATGGTGCGCAGGCTGTTCAAGTGTTCGATCTGCTTGATACTTTGATCCAGCAGCCTCATACGGTGGATGGCATTGCCTCCAATTTCGGCCAGGGTATTGATGATGCGTATTTCGTCTGTTCTTAATTCGCGCGGCAGACGGACGTTAATGAACATGGCGCCTACCACCGTTTCAGCGGCATGAAGCGGGATACAAGCCCCGCCGATCCCTTGTGGAATGAGATTGTGATTCTCTTCGATGTTAAGGTTGGCACTGAATTCTGCGGCAATGATGGGTTTGCCTTTTTGCACCACCAAGCCCGGGATTCCCTGACCACGCCTTAATGGCGTTATGTCTCCATCTTCCCAATTCCGATGAGTTTCGAGGCTGACGAGGTCGGTGGAAGGGTTGTAGAGCCAGATACTGCCCGCATCAGCCTTAACCAGGCTGATTGATTCATCCAATAGGCGGTTCAACAACTCTTTGAGCGTTCTTACCGTGCGCAATGCCTTGCTGATGAATGCAATGGCTTCCAACTCACGCTCATGCTGCTTGCGGTCAGTGATATCTACAAAGGAGACCAAGACTCTTGAGAAGGTTTTTTCATGCCCTGGTGCAACCGCCCAACTGAGTTTGGCATCGCGGCGCTGTCCGTCCAGTGTCTTTATGGCTACATCTAATTCCAATTGCTGCACCCCTTTGAAAATCGCGATAAGTTCTTGTATGAAAGTTTTTCTGGATTCCGGTTCGAAGGTCGAATTCAACCCATCCAGCAGGTCTTCCTTCTTTTTTGCACCGAATAGTTTCAGGGAGGCTTGATTAACATCAATAATCCTCACCAGACCCAGACAATCCAAAATCACCTGTGGATGTTCATTGATATAACTTTCCAGGTCGATTACTTCTTTTGTAGTCAGGTCATCGAGATAGGCTTTTACCTGCGAGAAATCCTCCTCCCAGATCGATACAGGTGAGTTTTCAAACAGGCTGTGGAAGCGCGCATTGCTTTCGCGCAGAGCCTCATCAGCTGCTTTTTTATTGCGGCGGTTTTCTGCATCTCTTAATTCGCGCTGGATGGCAGGGATGAGCCTGGCAAAACTGCCCTTGATGATGAAATCATGTGCACCGGCTTTTAGTGCCTCAACCGCGGTATCTTCCCCAATCGTGCCCGAGACAACGATAAATGGCAGGTCGTACCCTCCGGCTTGCAGGACAGCTAGGGCAGCCGGGGCATTAAAGTTTGGCAGGGAATAATCACAGATGACCACATCCCATGCCTGGTGTTCAAGAGCAGATCGCATCGCATCTGCATTTTCGACTCGTTCAAATTCCACCTCATAGCCTGCACGCTGTACTTCGCGTAAAAGTAACTTGGCATCGTCATCTAAGTCTTCAACCAATAGAATCTTTAAGAGTTTGCTCAACTTTTCCCTTTTATTTTGGCGGCGCTTCGTTCAAGACCAGCCAGTATAAACCGAGCTGACGGACTGCCTCTACAAATTCATTGAAGTCCACAGGCTTGCGGACGTATGAGTTTGCTCCGATCCTGTATCCCTGTACCAAATCCTGCTGTTCTTTAGATGAGGTGAGGATTACAACCGGGAGTAGTCGTGTACTCTCGGTTGCCCGGATGCGCCGCAGTACTTCCAATCCATCCACTTTGGGCAGGTGCAGATCCAATAAAATCAGCTCAGGTAAAACATGGAGATCCCGGCTGGCATATGCCCCTGTACCGAACAGGAAATCCAACGCTTCAGCACCATCGCGCACTACCACTAAATTATTACCAATTTTGTTTTTCCTTAGGGCGCGCAGGGTCAACACTTCGTCGTCCGGGTTATCTTCCACAATCAATATCATTTTATCTTCCATTCCGTATGTTCTCCATATTAATTATATAGTAAAGTAAAAAGTGGCCCCTTTTCCTTCTTCACCTTTCGCCCAAATGTGGCCGCCATGGATCTGTATGATGCGATGGACGGTGGCCAACCCAACGCCGGTTCCTGGAAATTCACTTGTCGAATGCAGGCGTTGGAAAACCCCAAACAATTTGTTTACATAAGCCATCTCAAAACCTGTGCCATTATCACGGATAAAGAACGTTCGCTCCTTCGCGTGGTTTTGCTGGCTAAACTCGATAACCGCCTCTTGCTTTTTGGAGGTGAACTTCCACGCATTGCTCAAAAGGTTTTCGAGCACAATATGCATCAGGTGAGGGTCGGCATTGACCATCATATCCGGGGTGATCGAAATATCAACATTGCGCTCGGGGTCTTCCTCCTTAAAGCTGTTCGTAATGCCTTCTGCCATGGCGCTTAAGTTGATCAGCTTGGGTTGCAAGGAAGCTCTTGTCACACGGGCCAGATTTAATAGGTCGTCGATCAATTCTGCCATACGTTGGGCTGCGGCGCGTACACGTTGAAGGTAGTTGAGTCCCTCTGCCGGCAGCTGTCCGCTAAAGTCTTCGAGCAGTATTTGGCTGAACCCGTCAATACTGCGCAGGGGGGCTCGCAGGTCATGCGAAACCGAATAACTAAAAGACTCAAGTTCCTTGTTGGCGGCTTCCAATTGAGCGGCGCGCTGCTTCAGGTCATGGTTCAATTTTTGAATGTCTGCCTCAGCCCGTTTGCGTTCTGTAATATCGCGGATCGCCGCAATCACCAGCAGGCCGTCTTCTGCTTCCAGGGGACTAAGGCTGAGCTCAATGGGGAATTCGGTCCCATTTTTTCGCAGGCCGAACAAGTCCAGGCCGAGGCCCATGGGGCGGGCAGGATGTTCTTCATAATAATCTTCACGATGGTGAATGTGTTTCTTGCGAAAACGCTTCGGGACCAAGGCTTCAACGGTTTGCCCTACCATTTCGGCCCGGTCATACCCGAATAATTTCTCCGTCTGCGAATTGACCAGGTTGATGACTCCCAATTTATCCACAACCACCATGGCGTCCGGTGCGGATTCGAGCAGCCCGCGAAACTTTTCCTCCACCTGTTTGAGCTTGGTTATATCCCTGCCTTCGGCCACGATATATTCCACAGCACCGTCGCTTCCATGTATTGGGGTTAAGTTGAAACTGATGGTCAATACCTGGCCGAACACATAAATCTTTTCGTCATAATTAATAGTCACCCCGCTGCAAGCATGCGCGAATACATCCTTTACACGCGCCTGCACTTGCGGGTCGAAAGCCCACCATGGGCCCTCCAGGAAATTCGTTTTCATCAATTCGTCAGCCGAAAGCCCGGAGGCTTGTGTTGCGATCTTGTTGACAAAGAGCAGGCTGCCATCCAGAGCGACTTTTGCATTCAAGGTGGACATACTGTCGAGGATGTCCTGCATCTCCTTCCTGCTCTTCTCCAGTTCGTAGTTTGCCTGGTCAAGGCGTTGCGTTCGCTCCACCACGCGCTGCTCCAGGTCCAGGTTTAAGCGCAGCACTTCTTTTTCAGCCTGTTTGCGTTCCTTTACCTGCATTTCAAGATCCGCATTGGCTTGCTCCAATTGGATCGTGCGCTCGGAGACTCTCTGCTCAAGAGTCTGATTGAGCATCCGAGATTCCTCGATCAACGCAGCATAATCAATTTGAACGGCGCTTTGCTCGGCCAGCAATGTCAGCAGATCAAGATCATCCTGCGGGAAGAGTGGATCGTATCGCAATGCCACCATCAATAAGCCCCGCGCATGTTGTGTGCCCGTAATGGGGACGATAAATAATGACCGCGCGTTGAGCTGTTCGGCCCAACGATTTATATCCGCCCCGACATCTTTTGGTATTTGCGCTACACGGGCTTTCTTCTCCAGCCAGGCTTTGCTTATCGCGTCTGAACCAGCTTCCAGATTATCGGCTTGAAGCGGCGGTTCGCCTGCCAATTCAATACTTAAGTGATTCCCATCCGCATCACATTCGGCCACTACTGCCGTCGCTCCGCCCACTGTACGCAGCGCAGCCATCGACAACTCCTCAAAGGTAGCATGACGATCATATGCCAGCCGGTTCGAGGTTCGGTTTAGAAATTGATGCAATTCGTTCAACTGCCAGTATCGCCTGAGCCAGCGTGGGGGGGAAAAACCAAAGAAATAAGCCAGGCCGGATAGAATGACGAGTACCTGGATTAATGCTGCGGAACCAGATTGCAAGGCGGGGGATCCAGTAGATGACTGGTTAAATATTAGAAGGACAATAGCCACGATAAACAAAAGGGCTAATAGGCCGGAACCGGCCGAAGCCAGCCGCAGACGTTTGCCTGTAATGCCAGGGATTGTCATTGCACCCCGGACGAGAATGTAAGTGGCGTACACTTCGACGATCACAAAATAAACGATGAGCAGCAACGTGATCGACAATGGGAACGGTTGGCTGTAGAGGATCAGCGCAACCCATGAAATCAGCAGGCCAAGTAATGCGGCTATTTGAATTGGTTTACGAATTGGGTGAAAGTAACGGGCAAGCCGTAGTAAAAGATAGGGTTGGGAAATTACAGCCAGAGACCCAAGCGTATTTAGCCAGGGTAGTTCGACCCCAATAATGTCCTGGATACCATCCAAGATGATGGTGACAGTTAAAGACACGAAGGCCAGGGCAATATCACGGCGGGTACGATCGCGGTATCTTGCCCAATTCAATACTGTGCTGCCGGCCACTACCAGTAAGATGATTCGTGAAAGGCCTCTCAGGAATTCCTCGAGGTTGATCATAATTACTTACTCTTCTTTATCCCACAGATAAAATTGGCTCTTCATTTCCGCGCCAATGATGGCACACGCGGTGAAAGAGTCCACTATGAACTCAGGAAGTTTTTGTGCGGTGCTGCTATTCAGGTGATCTGCTGATTGCTTCTTTATGCTGACCTCCTTCTGCAAATATAAGCCCAAGGTTGATTATAAAATAGCACATTATGGTATTCGGATAGAATTTGTCAGAATATTGTACTTATACAATGATTTTAATTAAAAATCAACACAATAATTAGTAGTAAATTAGTAATGCCCATAGACATCTTACACTTTGCCAAGGCGAGTTACAACCCCCAAAAACTGATATTTCAAAGAGGCTTGGCTTTTCGGGGGCTTAGCCCCCGAAAGAGCAGGAATTTCCGTCATTGCGAG